>CAMOUB010000018.1 GCA_946626345.1 uncultured Caryophanales bacterium
GCATTTAGAAGCGAGATTTTCTTTTTTTAGTTTACTGGGAATCTTTTATGGATACGAAACTAATAATGCATATGCTGTTTTAGCATATATAATACTTAATACTAATAATACAATACATGCAATTAAGCATATACTATATATTACTATTTTTAATCTTTTTCTTTTTACTGGACTTGAATCTAAGTCAGTAACAACTGCAGATAATATCCATGCAATTAAATGCACAAATATATTCATTATAATTTCACCAAAAAGCTCAAATAATACTTCAAAAATAAAATCCATGTTATAAAACTCCCAACAAAAATATTTTAACATGTTTATGGTTTATAATAAACAAAAAACGCTGTGTTTTACACAACGTTAATTATTTTTCTGAATACTTAGAGCTTATTCTCATAAAGTCTATTCCTGATGCAAAATCATATATTGCATCTGAAACCTTATCAAATACAGGATCTAATTCATTTAATTCATCTTTAGTAAATTTTTTTAATACCCAATCAATTACAGGTATAACATTTGATCTATCAATTCCAAGCTTAATTCTTTTATATTCTTCTGTCTTTATATGTAATGCTATATTTTTGTGTCCATTATGGCCACCAGCACTACCTTTAGCTCTTAATCTAATTCTACCTAAAGGTGAATCTAGATCATCAGATATAACTAATATATCACTTGGATCTATTTTATAAAATGTCATAACTTTTATAACACTTTCACCAGATAAATTCATATATGTAACTGGTTTTAATAAAATAGTCTTTTCACCATTTATTGTTATATTACCAATAATTCCTTGAAATTTAGGCTCTAGATGCATTTCAACATTATTTTTTTTAGCAAATCTATCTATTGCCATCCATCCCATATTATGACGAGTATTTTCGTAATTGCTTCCTGGATTACCAAGGCCTATTACTAATTTCATTATAATAATTCTCTTTTTGATTTATCGTATGAATAAGTGAATAATCCTGAAAGTGGTTCATCAGATAAGATTCTTAAGATACCATGACCTAATAATTGACCAACTGATAATACTTTAATCTTGTCACATTTCTTAGAATCATCAAGCTTTATAGTATTTGTGATAATCATTTCTTGTAATACTGAATTCTTGATTCTATCGATTGCAGGACCTGATAATACACCATGTGTAGCCATAGCATATACTTCTTTAGCACCAGCATCCATTAATGCCTTTGCACCTACAGTAATTGTACCTGCAGTATCAACCATATCATCAATCATAACGCAAGTCTTACCTTCAACATTACCGATGATATTCATAACTTCCATCTTGTTAGGTTCAGGTCTTCTCTTATCGATAATAGCAATTGTTGTATCTAATACCTTAGCTAATTCTCTAGCACGAGTAACTCCACCATGGTCTGGAGATACAACTACTACATCTGATAAATGCTTATCCATAATATAATTTGATAAAATAGGTAATCCCATGAAGTTATCAACAGGAATATCAAAGAAACCTTGAATTTGTGCAGCATGGATATCCATACAAATAATTCTATCTGCACCTGCAGTTTGTAATAAATCAGCAACTAGCTTTGCAGAAATAGGTTGACGGCTTCTAGCTTTTCTATCTTGACGGCTATATCCATAATATGGAATAACAAGATTGATTGTCTTTGCTGAAGCACGCTTTAATGCATCACACATAATTAATAATTCCATTAAGTGATCATTTACTGGTGCACTTGTAGGTTGAATAACAAATACATTATGACCTCTTACTGTTTCATTAATTTGAACATTTATTTCACCATCAGCAAAATGTAATACATCACAGCTTGATAGTGGAATACCAACAGAATCAGCAATCTCTGAAGCTAATTCAGGATTTGCAGTTAAACTAAAAATTTTTACTTTTTTTCCCATTAACACTGACATGGAAAGATCCTCCTATATTAAAAATCCATTAGTATTATATCACATTCTTTAATATATTAAAGAAAAATCTTCTTTATTTTAAAAACTTATAATTTTTAATTATTATTCCTCGTCATCTTCATCATCATCTTCGTCTGAATCGTCATCTTCCTCGTCTTCATCTTCATCTAAATCTGATTCATCTAGAGTCATTCCACCAGGAATAATCATTTTTTTCATATTAAATGATGATTTAAATGGATTATCTTCTTCAGATTCGTCTTCTTCTGATTCTTCATTATCATCTTTTGATTCTAAATTAGATTCTTCTTTATTAGATTCATTATCATCAGATTCGATATTTTCAGTTTCTTCATTAGATAAATCTTTAGATTCTACCTTTTCATTTACTGATTCGTTTAAAGATCCTTCTATATTATCAGGTTCAATACTTTCTTCTTTTGATTCAACTTCATTTACTTCATTTGCCAAATCATCTTCTTTTAAATCTTCTATTTCTTCTTTTGTATCTTTTCCTGATAGGATATCACCATCTAAATTAGTAGATATTACTTCAAATTCATCCTTATTGTAATTATCATCTAATGCGCCATATGATTTTTCATCATTTGATATCTTAACATTATTATCAAATATTGCATCTACACCATTATTATTCTTATCAAAGAAATGATATAAAACATTTGATTTCTTTAATGCTTCATATTTTTCTTTCATAGTCATATACATTTTTAATACAATAGTTTCTCTTTCTTTAGCCTCACCCATGATTTCATCATAGTTATCTACTAAATGTTCAACTATTCTCTTATCAATTTTACCAGCCTTTGCATCTCCCTCTAGGATTGCTATTATCTTTTCAGTTGGGAATGCTGCCTTGTAGCTTCTTTTACAATATAAGGCAGATGCGATATCTGCAACTGCAATTATTTTATCACCAATTGATAAATCAATGCTTCTTAAAGCTCTAGGATAACCAGAACCATCTAGCTTTTCATGGTGATTAGATGCAATTTCAACAATCTTATAGCTAAAGCTTCCTTCAAGTATTTCTTTAGTATATGTAACATGTCTTTGCATCTCTTTTAACATATCACCTTCAAGTCTTCCAGGATAACATAAAATTTCTTTTGGTACTCTAATCTTACCGATATCATGAACTAAACCTGCAAGATATATTTCTTCACACATGCTATCAGGTAATCTTGATTTTTTAGCTAAAGCTCTTGCTATAACAGCAACAGTAACTGTATGAGCTAGGGTTTCATGATTATGGAATTCAAATGAGAAATTAGTTGTATTAATGAAACCTAATAATTCTTCATCACTATATTTTGTTTGTAATATATAGTTTTGTGTTTCATAAATATAAAGGCTTGTTTTATTATTTAGCTTTTCTAATATATCTTCTTCTTTTCTTAAAAGCTTAATGACATTTCTTACTTGTTCAGGATCATATTTTTTTGATTCCTTTTTTAATAGTTCTTCCATCTCATCTAATGTATATTCTTGATAATTATACATAACAATTTGATTTATTAATGTCATTAATAATCCGTATGAATAATCTTCATTATCTATATTTGGCATATATTTAGCCTTGTAATAGAAAAGTGGCTTAGCATCATCTTTAAGTGGTGAACAATAATTTAAAAATAAAAAGCTTGATGCTGCTGCTAGGGCATGATTATCACTTGGAATATAATCATCCTGATAGAAAAGTCCTATATCTTTTAATAAACATAATAATACTAGCTTTGGTCCTCTTTCAGGATTAATTTTATATCTTTCAATATAGCGCTTCATAATAAAGCCTGTACGAAGTCCGCTATCCATATATCCATGATTTATTTCATTTAAAACTTTTCTTAAATATTTCATTACAGTTGAACTATTGTAATAATATTTAGATGTAGCATTTTCAATATCCCTATTAATGCTATGCTGTGTTTCATCTCTATAATTCACTCTCATCACTCCCAAAACGAAAAATGCATTTAAATTATAATATAATTTATTTTCGTAAACAATGACTTAATCATATGAAAATTATTTTCATAAAATTAATTAATTAAAATGATAAAAAATGAAGAAAAGACCAGTAAATACTGGTCAAATTCTTAAAATAATTCTAATTTTTTATCATTATATATTTCTAAATTTTTTGAATGCCTTAATGTGGCCATTAATATCGCAAGAGGAACCATATAATAATACATTCCATATGTATTATCAATCATTCCATATAAATCTACGACTATATATCCAATTAATAATAAAGATCCAAATACTATTCCCTTTTTAAATACCATTTTATATTTTTCATATAAATGTATTATAAGTCCTATAAATCCAATTAAACCTGCAGATACTAATACCTCAAATATAGTTGAATGATATACAACAAATGATTCTGCAACCTCGTGATATAGGCTTAGCTCTTTTATTTCAGATACAATACCACTACCAAATACAACATTTCTAAATGATGATTTCCAAATATTTATAGCATCTAGCCACATATCAAATCTACCATTACTATCTAAGCCTTCTTTAAATATTGTATTTTTTATAGATTCAAATAAATCATTATTAATTGCATATCTAAATCCAATTGATAAAACAATTGATAATAATATAACTATATATGTTATCTTTATTTTTTTCATATCAAATTTAATAAAGAATAATACTATAAATAATGAAATAAATTCTATCCCACCAAAAAGTAAGCCACCTCTAGAATTAGTAATAAATATAAATCCTAAGCATAAAAATATTTTAAAAATAGAAAATAAAGATATAATAATTGATTTTGATTTTATTAATTCATAGAAAATAAAGGGCATACAAAAACAAATAATTATTCCTGCTTCATTACATAGGCCCCAGCCGATATAATATGTAAATGATAAAATACTTCTATCTGGTTCTATAGTATGTAATTTATATAATTCAAATACTAATTCAAAGCCTAATAATAATGTTAATGAGCTAAATGAAAATACCATCATTCTAAATGAATTCTTATTTAGATTAAAGCACATTAATATATAAAGTATAGTATACATTAACCATGAAAAATACATTATATAAAATACTACAAATTCTTTTGTAACTAATGTAGCCCAAAATATAGGAATAATAAATGATATAGATAAAATTATCATACCAATACATGATTTTAAATGCTTTAATTTTTCTTTTTTAAAATGATATATTGTAAATCCTAAAACAAATATTACATAAAATAATACTGGTATAACTATATCAAAAGGAAAATGCTCTACTTCAAATCCTTTACCATAAGAAAATAATAAAACCAATGATGATGGTATACCATATTTAAAATCATCATATAATACCATTAAAAATGCACTTATTAGTATTACAGGTATAGCACCTAAGGCATAATTTACCTTCCACGCTAACATACCAAATACCATAAATAATAAGGCTATTGATGCTTCAAATTTATAATTATTATTATATTTATTAAATTTTAATCTTAAATTATTTAACATAATAGCCTCCTTTTCTTAGAAAAATGGGGCAATTATATTTAAAATAAACGCGATAATTTTTTGTATTAAAGGTCTATTTTCCCATTCTTCTTTTAATACTTCTTCTGAATTGGTTAATGTCTTTAAAAAATCAGATCTCATTTTATATATTTCAGGTGAATCCATAATTATAGCACCACATTCATAATGTAAAAACATACTTCTATAATCCATATTAATAGTTCCTACAAAGGCATATCTATCATCTGCGATTATATTTTTAGCATGGTTAAAACAGCCTATTGCCTCATATATTTTAACCCCTGATTTTAATAATCTACTATATGAGCTTCTACTCATATAATAAATAGGCTTTTTGTCAGGTATTCCTGGCATTAATATTTTTACATCAACTCCAGATTTAGATTTTAATTCTATAGCATTTAGCATTGCATCATCTATTATTAAATATGGTGTTGATATATATAAATATTTCTTGGCATTTAAAATCATAGCCATAAATGAATCATATGCAGGATTTTTTATTGTTGATGGTCCATCACCAAAAACCATTATATGACCTTTTGCATCATATTCAATTATTTTTTTATCCTCTAATTTATCAAATATTAATTCTTTTGTAGATAGATACCACATTTGACTAAATAAATATACAAATGCCTTACTTGCAGCACCAATATATTTTCCACAATTATCTCTCCAATATCCAAATCTTTCTTTTTCGTGAATATATTCATCAGCTAAATTATCTCCACCGCAGTATGCTATATTTCCGTCAATTACGCATATTTTTCTGTGGTCTCTATAATTAAACATTAATTTATAATTAACACCAAGTGGCTCATAATTATTAATTGTAATATTTTCTATTTTTGATAATTCCTTTACCATTTTTCTTACAACTAAGCCTTTAGAGCCTACCTCATCATATAGAAAATATATTTTTATACCTTCAGATGCTTTTAATTTTAAAACATCTATTATATCATTCATTACTTTTCCTTCTGCTATAATAAAATACTCTAATAAGATATATTTTGTTGCTTTCTTTAATTCTTCAATCATATCTAAATGTTTTAATTTAGCATCATTAAAGAATATAAATTGTGTATTAGAATAAACAATATTTTCTCTTTGATTAGATTTTAATACATTAATAATTGGTAAAAGATCATAATCACTTGGATATGTTTCTTTATATTCAATATTAATTTCACTAAATGCCATATTAAACTTCTTTTGTTTTCTTCTAGATAATTTTTTTGAATTACTATTTAATGTATATAATATACAAAATGGTAATGGAAATATTAATATTAAAAAAGTCCATGTTAATTTATAATTTAGGGATATTGGCTTTTTAAATATATATAAAACATATATTATTCCAACTAATTGAAAGATTAAAAATATAATACCTGGTATACTTTTATAAAGTTCTCCTTCATAAGATGTCATAAAAAGAATCAATAAAATTGCTAAAAGCGTTTGGATTCCAAACGCTAATATAGATATTAATATTGCAATTAACTTCTTCCATAAGGGAAGGCTTCTTCTTTCATTAATTGTCATAATATCGCCTTCAATAATTATATATTAATACATTCTTTATTATTAATTAAATATTGGAATTTTACAAATTCTTTTGATATATCTCTTGATATATATAAATTCTTTACACCATTAGATATTAAATCTAAGAAGGCAACTATTTCATATCTAATTCCTTCACCATCTATTTTGAAATAGAATTTTTTTACATCAGATGTATCTTCATGTCTAATTTCAAAATATTCTGTTTTCCACCAAGGTGCTGGTACGTATGCATATCCTTTAGTACCTGATATAATCATTTCGCCTTCTGATTTTACACCGTTGCCAACTTTAATTGATGCAACTGCGTTATCATATACAAAATGAATCTTTGTAAATGTATCAAAATTTAATTTATCATTTCCTATTTTAGATATAACTGTTGAATCTTTGTAATTTAATCCTAATAATTGAAATACAGGCAAAAGTGCAGTAGGACCCCACGCATTATATGAACCCCATCTTCTTTTTAATAATTTCTCGTTAGTTAGGTCATAATTATGAAGTGATGTACATGTTGCATCTACTGATACAATATCACCAATATTTCCTGTTTTCATTAATAATATTAATCTTTGATAAGCTAATGAATATGCAGTTTTAATTGAATCCATTAAAACTAAGCCTTTTTCATCAGCTATTTTAAATAATTCTTCTATTTCATCTTTAGTTTCAGCTATAGGAGCTTCACATATTACATGCTTACCCTTTAAAAGAGCTTCTTTTGTATGGATGAAGTGCTTTGATGGGTGTGATACAACATATATAGCATCAGATTTATCTAATAGGTCATTATAGTTATCAGTTACATATGAAAAATCCTTTGCAGTTTTTTTATCTTCTAAAATATCTTCATAACAAAGTCCTGATACCATAACTCCGTTTACAAATTCACATTCATGTCTAAATTTAGATGTTAATGTTGATTCACCAACTATTCCTATTCTAATTGATTTATTTTCTGTTCTTATTTCAGTTGATGAAACACCTTGTGTTCTATCTAAATAGATAACCTTACAATAATCATTTAGATAATCAAATTTACCAACCCAATCAGAACCAACAGTAAAAATATCAACGCCATATTTGATAATATCATCAATTTTTTGACCTTCATATTCTTCTATTATTATTAAATCTGCAAGACCTGTTTTTCTTACAGCTTCAACACGCTCTAATACTGATTGGCATCCATTAATTTTTCCACGCTCTTTATCGTAAGCATCTGATGTTACACCAACAATTAGATAATCACCTAAAGCTTTTGCACGCTCTAATAATCTAATATGTCCATAATGTAAACAATCATATGTACCATATGTAATTACCTTTTTCAAAGGAATCCCTCCCTACCAAAGATTTTTATTTAATACATCCTTTATTGAATCAACAAGCTTGTCATAATCAGACTTTTTAATATCTCCAATATGACCAACTCTAAATATTTTATCTTTCATTTCTCCACCATTTGGACAAATCCAAATGCCATAATTATCCTTTAATATTTCAAATAATTTATAAGCACTCTTTGTCTTATCCTTAGGTGTTAGTGGTGTTACAGCATTTGATAAGCTATTTGAAGCTATGTCAAAAGGTAAATTCTTTATTAAATCTCTAAAATATTTAGCATTTTCTTTAGCTCTATTAACCTCTGCGTCTATTCCACCTTCATCTTCAATCATATGTAATCTTTTATTTAATTGAAGTAAAATACCTACTGCAGGTGTAAATGGTGTTTGACCACGTTCACCATTCTTTAGGTAATCCTTTAAATTAAAATAATATGTTTTAGGCTTATTATTATTTATTCTTTCAATAGCTTTTGTATCTAAAACAATTAAAGAAATACCAGGAGCTAGGGCTAATGCCTTTTGGCTTCCTGTAATAACACAGTTTACTCCTAATTCTTTCATATTAAATGGATCACATAAAAATGAAGAAATAGAATCTACTAATAAGAATAAATTATTTCTTTTACAGAACTTTGATATTAATTCAATATCATATAAAACACCAGTTGATGTTTCATCTAGATTTACAATAAATGCAGTATATCCTTTATTTTCAAAAGGTATTAATTGTTCTTTAGTTAAAGTCTTACCTAAGCTACATTTAATTTCAGTATAATTAAGCTCATATACGTCACAGATTTCACAGAATCTATGTCCAAATGAACCACCATTAACTACTAATATTTTATCTTCCTTTGTAAATAAATTTAACACAGATGCATCCATAGATGCTGTACCTGAGCCTGTCATAAATACTACTCTTGATGAATCATCTGCCTTAAAGAATTTCTTTAATAATAATTCATTATCTAGCATTATTTTAGAAAATTCAGGAGTTCTAAAATATGGTATTTGATCTCCACCTATTTTTCTTATTTCTTCATTTGACATTACAGGTCCTACTGTAAAATTAAGCATAATAACACCTTATTTCTTATATATTTTATAATAATGATGACCAACTCTTTCGTTTTCAGGAGGTAATTTCATATAATCTCCATAAAAGCATGTTAATAATTCATCATACATTTTAGGAATTGGGAATAATTCTCCATTGAATTCATGAGTTATTAATTCATCAATCCATTCTCTTTTAAATGGTTCTGGATCCCAATTTTGATTTGCTACAAACTCACACTTTTTATAATCTAATTTTTTAGCTAGCTTTTCTTGCTTTCTTAATACTTTATTAATATCTGCCTTTCTAGATTTCTTAAACATACGTTTTTTTAATAATGTTTTAATAAATCCATTAACAGGTACCATTTCAAATAATCCAATTTGATATATAAAATGGTGATTATAATTAATTTTAAAATTTTGAATAAAATGACTCTTCTTATAGCCATCATATGGATAAATATCTACAAATGTACCTAGACCATAATCCTTAGTATTATCATAATCAGCCTTGAATTCTTTATTAGATATTCTTGTTATTGGATAAATATAATCTCTATTATATCTAAAATTAAATATTTCAAGTGGTGCATATTTTTCTCTATTATTATAGAAATATTCAATGAATTTTTCATAATCATCTCTTGGCATCATTAAATCAATATCATCATCCCATGGGATAAATCCATTATGTCTAATAGCACCAAGTAATGTACCATATTGTAAGAAATATTTAAAATTATTTTCTTCACATATTTGTTTAATTACTAACAAGATTTTAAAGCTTTCTTGTTGTATTTCTTCTAATGTTAATTCTTTCATATTATCTCCTTAATACTTTATTTATAACACTATTTAAACCACTATTTACTAGTGATTCTTTAGATAATAATAAAGTAATAAAATAAATACCCATAGCTCCTATTATTACTATAGCTAGCTTAAAATAAATACCTATTTCTAAATATCTATACATTAAATAACAATATACACCCATTAATAATAAGGCAATTAATATTTTAATAATCTCTGATATTTTAATATTAATTTTAAAATATTTATGACTTAAAAGTATATAGATAACCGCAACAACAAGCTCACTTACAACTGAAGCTATTGCCGCACCTATTACACCTACAGTGTTAATTAATATTGCGTTTAATATGATATTAACAACCGCACCTGATGCAACAGGGATAACCATTAATTTTTCATTATTAGTTACAAGTAATACTCTTGAACCAAGTAGATATCCAATTGGTGATATAAATGCAAGTAATGACAATACATTTAATATTGATGCCGATTTATAATATGATTCTCCATATAATAATATAGATAAATCATTAGAAACAAAGCATATACCAACAATCATAGGTAGTGATAACAATATAATTAATAATAATGTTTTAGATAATAATTTATTAAATTCATCTATCCTATTTTCTTTATATAATAAGGATATTCTTGGTACTAATACTAATGTAAATGTAGATATTATTTGCAATAATATTTTTTGGGTTTTACTTGCGTATGTATAGAATGTTACAGCTTCTTCACCTTTAAATATACCAATCATTGTAACATCAACTAATGTATATATTTCAATAGCTAAATTAACAACTACTAAAAATAAAATAGGTTTCATATGTTGTTTAAAATTTAGATTTTTGAAGCTAAATTTAACATATTTCCTATGGAATAACATATTAGTTATGTAATTAAATCCTAAGCATCCTACATGGATTGCAGCAAAAATTAAATAATCGTCTTCGCTTTTAACAAATAAGAATAAACAAATAATAGATAATGTTTTAAATATTAGATTTCTTAAGGAGATAAATCCAAATTCTTCTAATCCCTCATATAACCATGTTATATCTAATATATTAAATAATATTAATGATCCTGTTATTAAAAATAATGTCATATTACTTCTATAGTCAGGAACAGTGCATATTAAACCAAAATAAACAGTCGCAAATGTAATCGAAGAAATAAAGTTAATAATAAACAATTCTGTAAATATCTTATTAGTTTTTTCTTGATTACCTCTATTTTTAGATATTTCTCTTAATCCATATGTAGGAATACCTAAAAATGCTAATATAACAAAATATTGTGCTATATTTTGAGCTATTGTAACCTTACCAATCCAATATTCTGGTAATACTCTAGCTACATAAATACTATAAACAAAAGGGACCAAAACATTTAAGACATTATATATTAACATGAATATAGAATTCTTTGCTAAGGACTTCTTTTCTTTAGGTAATTCATTATTTGAAGAATCAGAAATAACTGATTCATCACTATTAACTTTTTCATCAATTACTTCTTTATCTTCCACTTAACTCACTTCTATCTCTTATTATAATTTTTATCTAACCAATTCATGTATTCTCCAGATTCAACATGGCGTAACCATTCTTGGTTTTCTAAATTCCATTTAATTGTGGCAATAATACCTGTATCAAAATTATGTTCAGGTTTCCAACCTAGTTCAGTTTCGATCTTTGTTGGGTCCATTGCATAACGTAGGTCATGACCAGGTCTATCAGTTACATAATTAATTAATGTTTCTGGCTTTCCTAATTCTTTTAGGATAGTCTTAACTACTTGTAGGTTAGTTCTTTCATTATGTCCACCGATATTATATACTTCACCGTCTCTACCATTTCTTACAATTAAATCAATAGCTGTACAGTGATCTCCTACATATAACCAGTCTCTTACATTTTCACCTTTACCATATACTGGTAATTTTTCATTTCTTAATGCCTTTTGAATCATTAAAGGTATTAACTTTTCAGGAAAATGATAAGGTCCATAATTATTAGAACATCTAGATATAGTTATAGGTAAACCAAATGTTCTATGATATGCTTGAACTAAAAGATCTGCTGAAGCTTTTGAAGCACTATATGGTGATGATGTATGAATTGGAGTAGTCTCTGTAAAGAATAGATCTGGTCTATCTAGTGGAAGATCTCCATATACTTCATCTGTAGATACTTGATGATATCTTTTAATGCCATATTTTCTACAAGCATCCATTAATGTTTGTGTACCTAATATATTTGTTTCTAAGAAAATACGAGGATTTTCAATAGATCTATCAACGTGAGATTCAGCAGCGAAATTGATTACATAATCAAATTTTTCTTCTTCAAATAATTTAAATACAGCTTCTCTATTACAAATATTTTCATGTACAAATTTAAAATTAGGCTTATCCATAATAGGAGCTAATGTTTCCATGTTACCTGCATAAGTTAATGCATCAATACAAACATACTTATCATTAGGATATTTATTTACCATTATGTGTAAGAAGTTTCCACCAATGAAACCCGCTCCACCTGTTACTAAAAATTTTGCCATAGAATTAATCCTCCAATTCCTTTAAATATCTATTTAGGGCATCCTTCCAATCAGGAAGTCTCTTAAATCCTGCTTTATCTAAAGACTCTTTACTCATTCTTGAATTAAGAGGTCTTTTTGCTTGTTGAGGAACAAGCTTTAAATATTCTTCTGTAGTTACGTCATTTACTTTTACATTTAAACCTTTTTGTTTAAATATCTCTCTTGCAAATTCAGCCCAAGAAATGAATCCTTCATTTGTTGCATGATATATACCATACTTATCACTTTCAATCATGTCACATAATAATTTTGATAAATCATATGTATATGTAACACTACCAATTTGGTCTGACACAACATTTAATTCAGTCTTACCCATACCGGCAAGCTTTAACATTGTTTTAACAAAATTATTACCATTCTTACCGAATACCCAAGATATTCTAACAATAAAATATTTATTAATTGTAGATGTTACAAAATCTTCACCTTCGGCTTTTGTTTTACCATATACTGATAATCCTTTTTTAGGATCTGTAACATTAAAAGGCATATCACCTAAACCATCAAATACATAATCTGTAGATATGTATACCATTTTAGCATTTACTTCTTTACAAGCTTCTGCAATATATTTAGGTGCTAAAGCATTTATCTCATATACTTTATCAGGCATAAGTTCAGCCTTATCAACTTGAGTCCATGCCGCATTATGCATAACAACATCAGGTTTATATTCATATATATATTTTTTAACATCTTCTTCTTTAGTTAAATCTAAGTCATCGATGTCTATTCCTTTAACATTTGTATAGCCTCTTAAAGTTAATTCTCTAACACAATCATAACCTAATTGACCTTTTACACCTGTTACTATTATTTTTAAATCTTTATTCATTTTATTCTCCTATCGCTTTTATAGTTTGTAAGCTATAGTTTTCTTTAAATCTATATATCCTTTTTCTTTTTCTAACAAAGATTAAAGGAATAAAGATAAATTGAGATAATATAGGTAAATATAAGAACATATTATTAAAGAATAATAACAATATGTTATGTGTTAATACACAATATGCTAAATATAATCTTAATGATTTATTTTTCTGTAGTGCATTAAATAATAATATTGAAACTAATCCTAAAATAAATGTAAATAAACAAATACCAAATACACCAAAATCTAAATAAATTGGTGGCATATATGTACTAACAGTAAAATTAAGACTTACTAAGAAATTATCAGTAAATACTTCTTTTATATTTAACATATTAGTTAATACTGTAGGAGTTAATTCGTTAATCATAGAAGCTCCATGATTAACATTTCCACTTGTCATACTAACTAAATTATTAAAATTTGATACTGAAAAGCACATATAAGAATATATCCACTTAAATGCTGTAGGAATTGAATTTGTAGAATCCTTAAATTTAGCTACTCTTAAGAAATCAGCCTCACCTGTTCTAAAATTACCAATTAGGGCAAATGCGAAAATTCCTACAACTGCCAATACTAATATAACTCTATAGAATTTCCATTTATTTTTCTTTAGAGTTAATAATTTAAATAATATACCTTCTAAAAGGATAGAAATAATAACTTGTCTAGATATTATTAATATCGCTATAAATAAACATACAAATCTTAAAATACTTCTTTTTTTGAATAATGACCAAGCACCTATAGTAATAATAAATCCATAATATAGACCTGTTATAGATGGAATACCAAAATCAAAATATGTTTTATCTGATCCAGTTAATTTCCATAATACAGGGAAACCCTTAGAATATATTACTTGAACTAAGAAAAATGCAATAACTAAAGCTATTAGCATAGATTCTCTAGGAACTCTATATTTAAATTTTCTTATAGGTCTATGTTTTGGTCTACTAAATATTCCTACATTATATTTTTGTTTTAATGATAATAATATAACAGGAATATTAAAGAATATTAATGATAGCCAATATATTAATAATGTCATATTAGATAATTCTTGTTGGATATCACTTAGCATAAAGCTATATAATAGTAATGTTACAAAATATATACCATTAAAAGTAAATCCTGGTGAGAATATCTTTTTAGTTATAGCATAATTAACTATCAATAATAAAAGTATAAAAATTAGTAGAGGAAACATTATATCACCTCTTTTTGTATGTTTTATTTATTGATTAAAATTTTATTTTTGAATCCTTTAGTGAAGGATGTACTTTATCTTTTTCAGATAATAATACCTCGCCTTTATATGGCCATTCAATACCAATTTCAGGGTCATTCCACATAATACCACCCTCATCCTCTGGGTGATATAATTCATCACATTTATATGCGAATGTTGCAGTTTCTGATAATACTACAAATCCATGAGCGAAGCCTCTAGGAATCATAAATTGATTTCCTTTTTCAGCTGATAAGATACATCCAACCCATTTACCATAAGTTTTAGAATTAGCTCGTAGGTCTACAGCTACATCAAATACCTCTCCTTCTAAGCAGCGAACTAATTTTGCTTGAGGGAAAGTCTTTTGGAAATGAAGACCACGAAGTACTCCAGCTTTTGATTTAGATTGATTATCTTGAACGAAATTATAATCTAAACCAGCAGCTTTAAAATCAGCTTCTTTATATGTTTCCATGAAGTAACCTCTGTTATCTCCATATTTTTTAACATCTATTTTATATACACCTTCAATTTCAGTTTCATTGAAAGTGAAATTACCAAATGTCTTTGCCATTATTTTAATACCTTACCTTCTGCAACATTAATTAAATGCTTTCCATAAGTATTCTTAGCCATAGTTTTACCAATTTCTAGTAATTTTTCTTTAGTAATCCATCCATTATCAAATGCGATTTCTTCAGGACATGAAATCATTAATCCTTGGTGCTCTTCAATCATCTTAACAAAAGCTGTAGCTTCTGCTAGACTTTCATGAGTACCTGCATCTAACCATGTTAGGCCACGACCAAATGTTATAACATTTAAATTATTATCATCTAAATACATATTATTAAGTGTTGTTATTTCAAGCTCGCCTCTATCTGATGGTTTAACTAAATGTGCTTTTTTAGAAACACCCTTTGGATAGAAATATAAACCAATTACTGCATAATTTGATTTAGGGTTCTTTGGCTTTTCTTCAATAGATATAGCCTTACCTTTTGAATCAAATTCAACAACACCAAATCTTTCTGGATCTGGTACATAATAACCAAATACTGTAGCCTTACCAGCCTCTGCATTATTAACAGCTTCTTTTAGGTTTTTCTTTAGGCCGTTTCCATATAATACATTATCACCTAAAATCATGCAGCAGGCATCATCACCAATAAATTCTTCACCAAGTAAGAATGCTTGTGCAAGTCCATCTGGTGATGGTTGAACCTTATATTGTAAATTTAAACCAAAATGATTACCATTACCAAGTAGAGCTTCCATTCTTGGAGTATCTTCTGGTGTTGAGATAATTAATATATCTTTAATACCAGCTAGCATTAAAATAGATAATGGATAATAAATCATTGGTTTATCATAAACTGGAAGTAATTGTTTAGATGTAACCATTGTTAAAGGATAAAGACGTGTGCCTGATCCTCCTGCTAAAATTATACCTTTCATAATGTTTTATATTTCCTCCTAAGTAATTTTTTCAATCTTAATCTATATTTAATAATCCATAAAATAGAATTTCTGTGTAGCTTAGTTACTGTACCTTCATGTCTACACCACTTAATTAATTTATCATCTATAATTTTTGCATTATTAAATTTACAAGATAAAATACCAATCCAAGCATCATAATAAACATCACTAGGAAGAGGTAATAATTTTAAAAGCCAATCTCTTCTAATTGCCATACAACAGCCTGTAAATGTATTTTTATAAAAGTTCTTTTTATATGATAAATTTGCTTTTCTTTCTTTATTATAAGATTCAATTAAAACATTATCATTATCATCAATTACTATGCAATCATGTCTTATACAATTTGTTTTATCATCAAATTCTTCTAATACTCTTTTTACTTTATTATCCATCCAAATATCATCTTGATCTGAAATAAATACAAATTCATTTTTTGCATGCATTATCGCATTTTCAAAATTTTTATTATATCCCTTTTTAGGTCCATCAATTAATTTAATTCTAGAATCTGATTTAATTAATTCATTAACAATATCCTTTGTTTTATCAGTTGAACCATCATCAGATACGATTAATTCATCATCTAAATCTAATTGATGCATAATAGATTCAATTTGACGTCTAATAAATTTTTCACCATTATAAGATGCTAAAACGACTGATACCTTACCCATTTTTCTTACCAGCCTTTCTACCTTTTTTCATACCTAAATATCTTGATGTCATATCAGGTAGCCATCTAAATAATACAGGTATATCAAAATGCTTTAACGCTTGACCTAGAATATATAAGGCAAGCTTTAAGCCTGAATCTGTAGATTTATAATTATCAAATACTTTAACCTTAGAGTAAAAAACGCCTGCATCATAATATCTTTTATATAATTGTTTTAATTTATATTTATGAGAATGCTCTACAACAGAATCTGCACAATATTTTTTCTTATATCCTGCATCTAATATTATTTTTGAATATAATTGATCTTCATTCATCATTACGTTATATCCTGCATAACCATTTAGCTTAATAAAAATATCTCTGTTATATGCAGAACATGCATCTGAGGCAAAAAATGCCATTAATTGCATTTTTTCTATATCACTATTAGATACAATATAAGATTCTTTGGGATAATTCTTTCTTCTTATATATTTTTCAATTGATTTGTTAGTACAAATTTGACGTGAGAAATTATATACTATTTCATCATCTATATCCTTAACAAGATTATAGAATACTAAATCATCAGTTAATTTAATATCTTGTGATATCATAACTACTATTTTAGATTCAGCATATTCTCTTATAGCCTTTTCTCTTGTTAAGCTATGAGAAAATTCTTCTTTTTTAACTATAAATGAAGTAATATTCTTTTCTTTTACGAAATCTAAAATATTTTTCATTTCATCATCATTTGAATCTGTTATAGCAAAAATAATCTTATTAATTTTTACATTTTTTTGAGTTAAAAATGAATTATATAATGGCTCTAAATAATTAAAGCCTTTATATACAGGACATACAATGTCAATAATTATATCATTCATTCTATTTTGCTTCCTCGCTTCTAAATACTGTTCTTAGGGCTGTATGCCACATAATTCTAATATCTAACCAAAGGCTTCTTTTTACACAATAATATAATTCCATTTTTATTCTATTATCATATTCAATTTCACTTCTACCATGGCTTGCCCAATATCCTGTAAGACCTGGTCTAACCTTTAATAATAAATCCTTGTTTTCACCATATCTTTCTACTTCTTCAGTAACGATAGGTCTCCAACCAACAATTGACATATTACCAACTAAAATATTAATTAATTGTGGTAATTCATCTAATGATGTTTTTCTTAAGAATTTACCAAATCTAGTTACTCTAGGATCATTTGTAACCTTAAAATCTCTTTTATATTCCTCTAATTGTTCAGGAGTTAAGATTTCTTCTAGTGGTCTATCATCCTTTTTCATAGATCTAAATTTCCATACTTTAAATTCTTTTCCACCTTTTCCAATACGCTTATGACCAAATATTGGTGATGCGTGCACTGAAAATGGAACAATAATTAATAAAATTATAAATAACCATGATAATAAAATTAATACAATTAATGATGTTATAAAATCAAATAATCTTTTGATTACTGCATAAACAGGCTTTCTTCTATACATACTTATATCGTATGTCATAGATAAGCTCTCTTGAACAGACTTTCTATTTTTTAATTCGTTTCCCATATTTTTTCCTCCAAATTTTATATTGTTTTTTAAAAGATAATCCTATACTCTAAAACAATATGAAAATTTAGATAAATTTGTTCTAATAACAATTTGTTCTTTAATATTAACAATTTTTCTTTCAATCTTTAATTTAGCATTATGAATAACGCTAATTAAATCAACTAAAACAATATATACAGTTGTTTCTAGGTCATGTAAAAATGAAAAAGATACTTTTCCAATTTCATTTTCTACATTTGCAATAAATAAAAAGAAATCTTTTTTATCATTTAATTCTAATTGAATTTTTCCTAATAATTCATTAAATAAATAGAATTGTTTTTCTAATACTGAATATAAAATATTTAAACCTAAGCCAAACTTATGCATTAAAGCAATTGAAAAAGGAATTAATCCTGTAATTGCAGCACAAGAGATATTCTTTCTAACATTTTTAGAAACTAAAGATAATAAAATACATGCTATAGAAATTAGCATAACAATTGCTAAATTATGATTAATAAAATCAATTAAATAAGAAATCATATTTATTATCTCCTTTCTTTTTATGTATATACATAATACCCCATTTTACTAAACTATTTTAACACAATATTTCAAAAAAGAAAGTAAAATAGTAAAATGTACAGTATTTTTTTGAAAAAAAGAGCCATTAGAATAAATCTAATGGCAATTTTAATCTTAGTATTCACAATTTTTAGGAGTTCTAGGATATGGAATTACATCTCTTATGTTTTCAACACCAGTTAAATACATAATTAATCTTTCAAAGCCCATTCCAAAGCCTGAATGGATGTTTCCACCATATCTTCTTGTATCTAAATACCAATCAATTGGTTCTTTATCTATATGTAATTCTTCCATTCTCTTTAATAATACATCTAGATTTTCTTCTCTTTGAGAACCACCCATTAATTCACCAGATCCTGGTACTAATAAATCTACAGCAGCAACTGTCTTATTATCTGGATTAACCTTCATATACCAAGCTTTAATATCCTTTGGCCAATCAGTAACAAATACTGGTCCATTGAAATGTTCTGTTAAGAATTTTTCATGTTCCTTAGCTATATCATCAGTATATGATGGCATGAATTCCCATTTTGTTTTTTGTTTTAATAATAAATCAACAACATCATGATGTGATATTCTTGTAAAATTAGATACTAATAACTTTTCAAGTCTAGCTTTTAAGCCTTTTTCAATGAATTGATCACAGAAATTAATTTCATCTTTAGCGTTATCTAATACGTATTTTACTACATATTTTAGCATTTCTTCTTCAATATCCATTAAACCATTTAAATCACAAAATGCCATTTCTGGTTCAATCATCCAGAACTCATTTGCGTGTGTTTTAGTATTTGAATTTTCTGTTCTAAATGTAGGTCCAAATGTATAAATATCTGAAAATGCCATAGCAAATGTTTCACCTTGTAATTGGCCAGAACCTGTAATAAATGCTTGTTTTCCAAATAAATCCTTAGAGAAATCAACTTTACCATCTTCTGCATATGGTAAGTTATTAACATCTAATGTTGTTACCTTAAACATTTGATCTGAGCCTTCACAATCAGCACATGTAATAAGTGGTGTATGAACATATAAATATCCATTTGATTGGAAATATGAATGAATTGCCATAGCGGCTACACTTCTTATTCTAAATACAGCATTAAACATATTTGTTCTAGCTCTTAGGTGTGCATTATCTCTTAAAAATTCCATAGTATGACGCTTAGGTTGAATTGGATAATTTTCAGGACAATCTCCTAGCATAACTACCTCTTTTGCGTGCATTTCAAGTGGTTGTTTAGCATTTGGAGTTAAAATAATATCACCAATTATCTTAACTGACATACCTACTCTAAATTTTGAAATTTCTTCAAAATTCTTTAATGCTTGATCATATACAACCTGTAAATTTAAGATTGTAGAACCATCATTTACATTTAAAAATCCAAACTGAGCTTGAGCTCTATTTGTTCTAACCCAGCCATAAACTGTAGCTTCTTTAGCTTGTTTTTCTTCGAATAATCTTTTAATTCTATCTCTTTTCATCTTAATTTCCTCCATTTAATTTTTCTAATTCTTCTCTATATTTTTTAGGTTCTTTTAATATAACAATTTCTGCAGATGGATAATTTTTATTAATTTTCTTTACTGCTTTTTTAGCTTCTCCACTACCACTATATAAAACGAATTTTAATTTTTTATTATTTAAATCTGTATTAGCTAATACTGAATTAATAGGACAAGATAATTTAGAATTCCATATTGGAGAACCAATATATATTTCATCATAATCTTTAATGTCATTATTATAATCAATTAGCTTTGATTTATGGTTAATTCCTGCTAAAAAGCCACCTTTAAATATATTCCAAAAATTATTTTTCTTTAGTGATTTTGCATTTACTTTCCTAATATCAAATCCAAATTCTTTTAGTTTCTCTGCAACAATATCACCATTTTGACTTAAAGAATAATATATAAATAATTTAGCCATATAATAACCTCCTTAATAAAAAAAATCCTTAAAGCAAAAATTGCTCTAAGGACGAATAACCGTGGTGCCACCTTAATTCTGTATAAAATACAGCACTTAATTATACTTTAACGCAGTAATACGTGTAGTTCTACTTAATTCTTCTACCTCTTGGGGATGTTCTCCATTAAGCTTTACTGATCTAATTTCACCATCATAAATCTCTCTAAAAGCTTTGCTTAATATCGTTCCCTTCAACGATTTATACAAATATTATATAACAATTAAATAATATTTCAATTATTTTTATTTAAGATAATATTAATTTTTTAATAATAATTGATTACATCAATTAAATGTAGATTTTATTATTTATTTTTCTTTACTTTTATCAATATTTATTATTAAATTATTTATAAAGGGTGGTGTTATAAATGTGTATTTTTTGTGAAATAATTAAAGGAAATATTCCTTCAAAAAAAGTGTATGAGGATGATAATGTCTTAGCTATTTTAGATATATCTCAAATAACTAAAGGACATACATTAGTATTACCTAAAAAGCATTTTGATAATTTTTTAGATTTAGATGACGAATATGCTTCACATGTCTTTTTAGCTGCTAAAAAGATAACTAAAATGATTGATAAAGCATATAAACCTTTAGGCTTTAATATAATTAATAATTGTAATGAAATTGCAGGACAATCTGTAATGCATTATCACCTACATATAATTCCTAGATACGAAAAAGATGAATTAGTTATGAATCATAATGATAATTCAAATAAATTTGATTTAGATGAAATTGCACTAAAGATTAGAGGATAATAAAATGGCCTTTATAGGAGTATTTCTATTAGCTATTTTATTCATTGTTTTTTTCTTTGCTTCTATTATTGCTTTAATAGGGCTTATTATAGGAATAATATTAAATATAGTTTTTACTAAAAAGAAAAACGAAGGAAAAAGATATGGAAAAATATGGGCTATTATATCAAGAGTTCAAATAATTATATGCTCTATATGCTTAGTACCATTAACAATCTTAGTGATAGTATTAGGTATTTATAGAACACAAATACCTAAAGAATTTGTTAAAACAGATAATATTATTTATTCTTATAACGATTTAGAAATTAATTCTTCTAACGGTAAATATGTTCCAATTTATTTGAATACAACTAAATCTATTGGCTATTTTGAAAAAGATGATATTATTTATTCTTATATGCCAGATGGTTTATTCGAAAAATATAAATGGAAAAATCATTATACAATTAAAAATAATACTGGATATGAAATAATTGCGTTAGATGATAGTTATGATTATCAATTATATTGTAAAGAAGAAAATCTAGATTCTATATTAGATTATTATGAAAATAATACAAAATGGTTTTATAATGATATTAAACTAGAAGAAAAAGATCAGTTAATATTAAATGATTATGAAAATCATATTACATTTAATCAATATGTTTCTGATTTTAAAGCATATTTTTATGAATTTGATTTGAATTCAGATGATAATATCTTTAAAAATAATACATTACATTTTACTTATTATGAAAATGAAATTCATTTATATGTTAATGAATTTAATTATTTATTTAATGATAATTATAAAGAATATATTTTAGATGAAAAATTAACAAATTTAATAATAAAATATATAGAAAATAAATAATTATTCCTTTGATTCTAAAATAAAAAGATTCTGCCAAAATTAAATTGACAGAATCTTTTATTTTTGAAATTTAATCGCTTGAGCTTGAACGGCTTGAATTGCCTTGTACAGCAGCAACAATTTGTAATACTCTTAATACTAATTCTAGGAATGCTAATATCATATTATTAACATATTCTAAATTATATAGCTTATATAATCCCTTTATTTGTTCTATTTCTTCTTGTGTTGCTAATTTTTCTTGTTTTAGTATTTCTATTGATTTAGCTTGAGCTTTTGTTTCCGCTTTTAATATAACACCAGTTAATATAAATGCTACTACATAGAATAATACACCAACACCAGCTAGTATAAATGTAATTAAGAAATTAGGCTCTTTATTATTAGAAACTGCAATAAATATATCAAGTAATAAACCAATAATAACTAATGGTAAAAACATAATTGGACCAAAGAATTGAATAGGGATTAAGATATTTCTTGTTTTCATAATAGGATCTTTTTCTTTATCCATTATTGCAAGTGATGACTTTTGAGCTGCCATAGCTAAAGATGTTACTGAATCTTTTTTATAAGTAAATCTTCTTAATCTAACCTTATGGAAATAATGAGAATATGAATTACCCCAAATTAATGAACCAGTAGCTTTAACTTTAATATTTTCTAAACCATTATCATCTAATATCTTTCTTGCCACTTCAAGGCCTGTCATACCACATGAATTTTTTGTTTTATTTAATTTGTGATATTTAAACCATAAAACTATTGATATAAAAATACCAATTACGCCAAATACAATAATTAGTGCCATAACTACAAGCATTGCTATAGCTATTACATCTGATGTTGTACCTGTATTTTGCTTAATAAAATCTATTAATTGTTGCACAAAATCAGTCGAGTAGACAAGGCTCGACATTCCCTCTCTTTCATTTTATATTGTGTTAAA
>CAMOUB010000019.1 GCA_946626345.1 uncultured Caryophanales bacterium
TGAGTCATTAAATCAGGGTATCTTCTAATAGGAGATGTAAAATGACAATAATAATTCATTTGCAATCCATAATGTCCTAGACATTTATCACTATATTTAGCTTTCATCATAGAACGTAAAATCATATTGTTAATTATTTCTTTATTTGGATTATCTAAAAGATTTTCTAATATCCTTTGGATTTCATGTGGTTTAACATCATCTTTAGAATATTTAGTATCAGCACCTAAATATTTAATAGATTCTAAAACCTGATGAAGCTTTTCTTGATCTGGTTTTTCATGAACTCTATATACAATAGGAAGATTCATAATATTCATATGATATGCGATTGTTTCATTAGCCTTTAACATGAAATCTTCTATTATTTTTTCAGCATCTAATCTTTCACATTTTACAATTGATTTAGGTTCTCCATCTGGATTTAATTTAAATTTATATTCAGCTGTATCAAAATCAATAGCACCTTTTTTATGTCTTACATGTCTTATTATCTTAGATAAATCAAGCATTAATTTAAGCATAGGATAAATATCTTCATATTCTTTAATTAAATCAGCATTACCATTTAATATATCATTAACTTTTCTATAAGTCATTCTATGGCATGATCTTATTACGCCTTCTTTAATATCATAATTAACTAGTCTACCCTTATTATCTATTTCCATAATACATGCTAAAACTAACCTATCTTCATTCTCAACTAATGAACATATTCCATCTGATAATTTATGAGGAATCATAGGTATAACTCTATCAGCTAAATATACAGATGTACCTCTATCAAGTGCATCTTTATCTAGTGATGTATTTTCTTTTACATAATGACTAACATCAGCTATATATACACCAAGTGAATAATTACCATTATTCTTTAATTCTACATTTACAGCATCATCAAAATCCTTTGAGTCATCACCATCAATAGTAATTATCTTTAAATCTCTAAAATCACATCTATCTTTATATTCTTCTTTTAACACATTATCAGGAATATATTTGATTTCTTCTTCAGTTTCATCTGAAAAAGGCAATTTAAAGCCAAATTCAAGTGCTATTTGAGTTATTTCAACGCCAGGATCATTAGGATTACCTACTAATACTAGATTATATGCATCAATATGAAATCCATTATATTTAATATCAGCACTTACTATTTGACCAATCTTAAAATCCTTTATTTCAGATTCTAATACAAAAGCATCTACATTAAAATCTATAGAATTAGATCTAATATAATATTTAGGATATTTTTTGCCTTTTTTATGTAAAATACCAATTATTTTATTATGCTTTCTAGAAATAACCTCTAAGCATATTGCACTATCTAATCTATCATCTTCATTTACCTTGCCAATAGATAATATTTTAATAGTATCACCATTATAAGCATTTGAAATAAAATCAGGTGCAATATAATAATTATTTTCTTCTCCCTCTACTATAGCAAAAGCATATCCTCTTTGTTTTATTTCTATAGTAGCAATTTTTGGAATACCATAAATTGAATATGGAGGATAGAATACTATTTTTTCTTCCTTTATTAATTCATTAGTTAATGCCTTTAATTCTTTAAATTTAGCATTAAAGCATCTAGCTAATTGATTTTCTGTAATATATGTATTATTTAAAATAACTTCATATATTGCATCCTTTGATAATCTTTTTAAATTAGATACATGATATAATCCTGTATTTTGATTATATTTTAATTCACCAGATTCTACCATTTCATCTAAAGTATGCTTTAAATCATCATTCATACTATCATCTAAATTCATAAGTTTAGAAATGAATTCAAATGGTAATCTATCTTTTTTCATAATTTCTTTAATTTTGTTTTTATCTATCATTTGAATCACCTCACTTAAAGTATAACACAAATTGATGAAAAAAAAGAGATTGCTAGGCAATCTCATTAATTCATATGAATAGCTATAGATGCTAAAACTAATCCAACAAATACTACAGCAAGTATTGCAGTTGTTCTTTGCATGAAAACTTCAATACCACGAGCCTTTTGATTTTTAAATAGCTCTGATTTACTTCCGTTGAAGGCATCATTAATATCATCTTTTGATGCTTGAAGCATAACTACTACGATTAATAAAATTGCTACGATAGCAACAAATATATCAATTATAAACATTTTTGATACCTCCTTTTTCAAACTACTTGATTATTATACATAAAATATTTATTTATTTCAAGTGTTTTTATATTTTATTTTATGACATCTAATATTAGTCTTGGACTATATTTTGATTCATCAATTAAATATGCTTTTTTAATCATTTCTTCTATTTCTAAATTATCTTCTTTTACAGAATGAATATAAGCTAATATGTCGCCCTCTTTAACATAATCACCTGATTTTTTATTTAGAAGAATTCCAACTCTATGATTTATTTTATCATCTAATTTTAATCTTCCGGCACCAAGTCTCATTGATGCATTACCTATAGTTAAGGCATCAATTTTATGAATATAACCTGATTTTGAAGCTTTAATAGGAATAATAAATGGTGCACTTGCAAATTTCTTAGGTTCATAAACATATGAAGGGTCACCATATTGATATTTAACTAATTCTGCAAATTTATCTAATGCTTTTTTATTATCTATTTGTTTTTTAGCAAGCTTAGTTGCATCCTCAACAGTTTTTGCATATCCTGCTGCAACAATTAATTCAGCTGAGGCTAAAAGACATAAATCAGTAAAGTCCTTAGGGCCTTTACCATTTAATGTATTAATTGCTTCAATTACTTCTAGGTTATTTCCAATTGCAAGTCCTAATGGATCATTCATATCTGTTAGCATTGCAATAACCTTTTTATTAAATGATTTACCAATACTTACCATTAATTCTGCTAATTTCTTAGCATCATCAATAGTTTTCATAAATGCTCCACTACCAACCTTTACATCTAATACAATAACATCTGTTCCTGCTGCAAGCTTTTTTGACATTATTGAAGATGCAATTAAAGGAATTGATGATACTGTTGCTGTAACATCTCTTAATGCATATAATTTTTTATCTGCAGGAGCTAATGATTTAGTAGGTCCAATTATAGCAATGCCTATTTTTTCAATTTGTTTTATAAACTCATCTTCAGATAAATTAACATTATATCCAGGTATTGATTCTAGCTTATCAATTGTACCTCCAGTATGCCCTAAGCCTCGTCCACTCATTTTGGCAACCTTTATTCCAAGGGATGCAACAATGGGTCCTACAACAAGTGTAGTTTTATCTCCAACTCCACCTGTTGAATGCTTATCTACTTTTATTCCATCAATCATAGAAAGGTCTAATACATCTCCTGATTTTAGCATTGAATCAGTCAATAAAAATGATTCATAATCATCCATGCCATTTAAATAGATTGCCATTAAAAAGGCACTCATTTGATAATCTGGTATATCACCATTTGTATATGAATTAATCATAAAATCAATTTCATCTTTATTTAATTTTAGACCATCTCTTTTTTTAGCAATTATATCTATCGCATTCATAAAATCACCGTCTAATTTAATTTATTATAAACACCTAATATTTCAACAAAGAAGCCTTGTTTTTTAAGCTCTTTATTTAATTTTTCAAGCTTATTTAAAGAATCCTTACTTAAAGATATTTCAATATAGAATTTATATTGTCCCATCTCTGTTTTCATAGGTCTAGACATTATTGAATTCATATTGATATCTAGTTCATTTAATTCCTTTAAAATAGAAAATAAAACTCCTGGTTTATCTTCTTTAATAACTATTACTAGTGAGGCATTAATTATATCATTGTACTCTATATTTAATGTATTTTCTTTTGATACAATAAAAAATCTTGTTTCATTTTTCTTTCTATCAGCTACATGCTCTATTACTGTATTATAACTATATTCATTTAAAAAATGAGTAGGAATAATCGCACCAAAATTCTTATTAGCTGAATTAATCTTTTTTACTGTCTCCGAATTAGATTGAGTTTGAATAATATTAAATCCATATTTTGATATAAAATCAATGCATTGTCCATATGCTTTAAATTGACAAAAAACTTCTTTAACATCTTTAATATCATTTGAATTAGAAACAAATGCGAAATCTATATCTAATTTAATTTGATCTATTATTTTAAAACCATGAGATATTATTATATCTAAGCTTTCTATAACAAAGCCATCTAATGTATTTTCAAAAGGAAGGATAGCTAAATCAGATTCATTTAATGCTAGTGCTGTTTTTAATATTGAAGGATAATATTCAATTTGAGCATCAATATTATTTTCACTAATATATTTTTTAGCTGCAATATCACTATATGTCCCCTTAGGACCTAAAACCGCCAACTTTTTCATAAATAACTCCCTCCTTTAAATCTTCCATTATAAATTCGTCTTTTCTAAAATAATATAAGGCAACATTTGGTTCTTCTTTAATAATATAAAAAGAATTTTCATTAATAATTAATGCGCTATCTTCTTCTATACCAAATGCGTCAAAATTATAATTTTTTATTACATCATTATAAAATATTAAATCTTCATTTTGATAATGTGGACATATTCCTAAATCTAATATACCTAAACCATCAACCATTTTGTAATTATAATTATGGAAATTATCAGAATACATATATTTATCACCCATTGATGATTTAGTAAATAGCATTGCTCCTGCAGAAATACCCGCATATATTTTATCAGTATTTATATATTTAATTAATATTTCATCTAGCTTTAAATCTTTAAATAATTTAATTAAATCATCAGATATACCACCTGAAATATATAATATATCAGCTTCGTTTAATAAATTATCAAAATTAGATAAATCAGATTCTTCCATATAATAAATATTTGCAGATAAATTATTCATTAAATTTTTAAATCTTAAATTAGCCTTTTTATAATCAGTTGCTGCAAAAGGAAAAAATAAGATATTTGGGCATTCTTTTTTCGTCAAACTAATTAGATGACTTTCTATCTTATTAGTCATTATATCTTTATTAATTTTTCCACCAATAAGACAAAAAGTAACCATTTTTTATTCCTCTTTAAATCTAGCTTCTAATCTATAAATAGGTCCTAGCTTAGACCATTTATCTTCAAATTCAGTTGTAATATTAAAAGGATATTTTTCTAAATCCTTATGTAAATCAAGTGAAATATTAGATATAGAATATCCATTATTAGAAATAGATTCTAATGAATATTCAAATAAGCCTCTATTATCAGTTTTAAAGAATATTTCTCCTTTTTTATCTAGTATTAATTTATATTGTTCTAAGAATAAAGGAGATGTTAATCTTCTTTTTGCATGATGCTTTTTAGGCCATGGATCTGAGAAATTAAGATATATTCTTTTAACTTCACTAGAATCAAAATAATTAGATATCATAGCGGCATCTAAAACACATAGCTTTAAATTAGTTAATCCTGAATCAATAACCTTTTCTAAACATCTTAATAATACAGAATCAAATTTTTCAATTGCGATAAAATTAATATCTGGATTTAATTTAGCTAATGTAGAAATAAATTGACCCTTTCCACATCCTATTTCAATATGGATTGGATTATTATTTTTAAATAATTCATTCCATTTTCCCTTATAATCTTCAGGCTTAGAAATATAGAATGGATTATTATCTATTTCTAATCTTTCCTTTGCGTTTTTAACTTTTCTTAATCTCATTATTTTGCAAGATTGTATATTGCATCATAATATATTTCAATTAGCTTATAGAAATCATCTAATAGCATATATTCATTTGCAATATGACAAACATCCTCTCTTCCTTTAAATAATGGGCCAAATGCTACTGCATATTTGCATTCTCTAGCATATGTACCTCCACCAATTGAAAATGGCTTTGCATCGTAATCATCAGTAAATTTTTTATATGAATCCATTAATGTTTTAACTAAGAATGAATTAGGATCAATATAATGTCTATTTGATGAATTTAGCATCTTATAGCTATATCCATATTCTTTTGATATTTTAGTTACAGACATACCTACTAATTCTATATCTATATCCTTAGGACATCTACAATTAACTCCAATTTTGCCTTTATAATTATCTATATCTACTACAGCGAAATTAGATGTTAATTCTTTCATTTCAGGATCAAAATCATCATATCCTGCCTTTTTACCTAATGTATCAAATAAATAATATTTATCAATAAATTCTGCTAATTTAGAATTTGAATTCTTCTTTAAAAAATCAAATAATATATATGCTGCATTTAGACCTTTTTCAGGACACATTGCGTGTGCTGCAATACCTTTTACAAAATATTTATTATTATCTATTCCACCATCATAATTATTCTTTTTAATATATTCATTAAATTCATTTTTTAAATCTATATTTAATTCCATTTCTGCATATGATGGTACTATATTATATCTTTGTCCTGCCTTAAATGTTTTAATAACATTATCAGATACTAAAACATCATAGCTTAGCATTGCCTTTTCACCATTAATACATGGAAATTCAGCATCAGGGGAAAATGCTAGGTCTGGTTCTTTTTCTAATTTGAAATATTTTTCAAGACATCTAGAGCCTGATTCTTCATCACAGCCAAATATTAATCTTATTTTTTTACTAGGCTTAAATCCTTCATCCTTAAGCATTTTAAGTGCTACATATGATGCAATAAAAGGCCCCTTATCATCCATTACTCCTCTTGCATACATTTTATTATCTCTTATATCTAATTTAAATGGATCTGATACCCATTCAGCTTTATTTACAGGCACAACATCTAGGTGAGCTAATATACCTAATATTTCATCTTTTGTACCATATTCAATATGACCAGCATAATTTTTAGCATTGAATGTCTTAAATCCATCATTTTTTGCCATATTTAATACATAGTTTAAGCATTCCTTGTTAGGAATTCCAAATGGGGCATCACTATTTTCTTTATATTCATCTAATACTGTTGGAAAAGATATTACATCCTTTAAAAGCTTTAACGCTAAATTTTTATAATTTTCATTTAATTCCATAAAAAACACCTCTAAAAATAAAACAAAATAAACTGCCAAGCAATTTATTTTGTTAATTAAAAATTAAATTTCTTTACCTAATCCTAGTTCCTTAATACATTTTGTAATAGCTGCGATTGCTTCATTTTCATCTTCACCATCACATTTAACCTCTATTACAGTTCCACTATAAATTCCTAAAGACATAACGCCCATTATAGATTTAAAATCGACTGACTTTTTAAGAGCTTGTAAAGTGATCTCTGATTTAAAATCCATTGCCACATTTACTAATGTAGTTGCAGGTCTTGCGTGTACTCCCTGCTCACTTGTAATTCTAAAACTTTTCTTTACCATATATTCCTCCTATAGTCTAGCATCAATTTCTTTTTTAATTGTTGCTGAATCTAATCTAAATAATGTTTTAATCGTATTTCCTGTTGCGAAAACACCTGATTCTGCAATTTCTTTTATTCCATCTAAATTAGCTAAATCTAAATCATTAACTGTGATTTTTAATCTACCATTATCTACGTTTACTTCTTTTATGTTTGGCACATCGCCTAAAAGATTAACTAGATTATCTATAAATTCAGTATTAACATTTATTTTTTTAGGTTTTTTCTTTCTTATATTTATTAATATTAATATAACAGCAATTAATAATAAAACTGCTGAAACTGAAATTAGGGTAGGAACTATCCAATTAAGTTCTAAAAAAACCAAAATCATAAGTGACATAAAACCACCTCAAACTTTTATACATTATATATTATATAAAAAATTTTATTTTTTATCAATGAATTAAGAATAAGATTAATAATAAATGGCATAAAATATAAAAAAGACCCATATTAAAGTGGGCCATTAAAATTATTTTGTATAACCAAAGTTTTTAAAGAATTCATTCTTGAAATCTAATAATCTATCTTCTTTTATTGCTTCTCTTATATCTTTCATTAAAGATTTTAAGAAATATAAATTATGATATGATATTAATCTTTGACCAAGAATTTCATCAGCTTTAATTAAGTGATTTAAATAAGCTCTTGTATATGTCTTACATACATAACAATCACATTTACTATCTAGCGGATCTTTGCTTCTTTTTAGTTCTAAATTTTTAACTTGAATTTTTCCATCATGAGTAAATGCTGAACCATGTCTTGCATTTCTTGTAGGTAATACACAATCAAACATATCAATACCATTCATAGAACCAACAATTAAATCATCAGGTGATCCTACACCCATTAAATATCTTGGCTTATCTTTTGGCATAATAGTTTTTAGGTATTCAAGCATTTCATACATATCTTTTTTAGATTCACCAACAGATAAACCACCTATTGAATATCCTGGGAAATCTATTTTTTGTAATTCTTCTAGACAATATTTTCTAATTTCTTTATTTCCGCCACCTTGAACAATTCCAAATAAGGCTTGAGTTTCAGGATTTTTATGTGCTTCCTTTCCTCTTTTTGCCCATCTTATTGTTCTATCAACAGATTTTTTCATATATTCTATATCTGAATCAAATGGAGGACATTCATCAAAAGACATTATTATATCTGCCCCTAAATTGTTTTGAATTTCAATAGATTTTTCAGGTGATAAGAATAATTTTTCTCCTGATTTATGATGTCTAAATTCAACACCCTCTTCAGTTATTTTTCTCATTTTAGATAAAGAAAATACCTGATATCCTCCTGAATCGGTAAGTAGTGCACCATCCCAATTCATAAATCCTCTAATTCCACCAAAATCTCTAATTAATTCATCACCAGGCTGTAACCATAAGTGATATGTATTGCCTAAAATTAATCCATCTGATACTTCTTTTATTTCTGAAGGTATTAAAGTTTTTACTGTTGCTTGAGTACCAACAGGCATAAAGATAGGTGTTTCAAAATCACCATGAGGCGTATGTAAAATACCATATCTTGCTCCTGTTTGCTTACAAACGTGTATAAGCTCATAAGTAACGGCAGGCTTCATTATCTTATCCTCTTAATAGTTTTCATCTTTATATCAGATAGAGGTCTATCATATCTATCTGTTTTAGATTCAGCAATTTTATCTACAACCTCAATTCCAGATATAACTGCACCAAATGCTGCATATTCACCATCTAGGTATGCTGCATCTTCATGCATAATGAAAAATTGACTTGAAGCACTATTTGGGGCAGATGTTCTTGCCATAGATATTACTCCTCTTGTATGGTCTAATAAATTCTTTACACCATTTGATAAGAATTCACCCTTAATACATTCTTTAGAACCACCCATACCAGTTCCTTCAGGATCTCCACCTTGGATCATAAATCCTTTAATTACTCTATGGAAAATAATACCTTTAAAGAAATCCTTATCTACTAAATCTAAGAAATTCTTTACTGTTATAGGAGCTGTTTTGGGGAATAATTCTAAAACAATGCTTCCTAACTTTTCTACTTCAATTTCAATTCTTGGGTTGTTGTCATTTAAAAATTTTTGATAATTCATAATATTTTTCTCCTATTCTATAAACATTGCATCTCCAAATGAAAAGAATCTATATTTTTCTTTTACAGCTTCATTATAAGCTTCTAAAATAAATTCTCTTCCGGCTAGTGCACTTACTAACATAATTAATGTAGATTTTGGTAAATGAAAATTAGTAATTAAAGCATCAATAGCCTTAAATTTATATCCTGGATAAATAAAGATATTAGTATTTTTACATTCAGGATAGAATTTACCATCATCATGTATTGCTGATTCAAGGGTACGTGTAGATGTTGTACCTACAGCAATTATTCTTTTGCCACTTTCTTTTGCTTCATTTAATAATCTAGCTGATTCTTCAGATATTTCATAATATTCAGAATGCATTTCATGCTTTGATGCATCTTCTTCAGTTACAGGACGGAAAGTACCAAGTCCTACATGTAATGTAACAGGAATAATTTGAACACCCTTTTCTTTAATTTTTTCTAATAGCTCAGGTGTAAAATGTAATCCTGCAGTAGGTGCTGCAGCACTTCCTGGATTTTTAGCATATACTGTTTGATATCTATTTTTATCCTGTAATTTTTCATGGATATATGGAGGTAGTGGCATTTCGCCTAATTTATCTAATATTTCAACTAAAATACCATCATAAATTAATTCAAATTCACATATTCCCATATCATGTAGGGCAATACATTTAGCTTTTAATAAGCCATCACCAAATGATATAATTGAGCCTATTTTAACTCTTTTTTGAGGCTTGGCTAATGTTTGCCAAACATTTTCTCCTAAGTCCTTTAATAATAAAATCTCAATTACAGCACCTGTAGATTCTTTATGTCCTATTAATCTTGCAGGAATAACCTTTGTATCATTTATAACTAATACATCATTTTTAGATAATCTATCAATTATATTTTCAAAATGAAGATGACTGATAGATTTATTTTCTCTATTTAATACCATAAGTCTTGATGAGCTTCTATCTTTTAGTGGTGTTTGAGCTATCAATTCTTCTGGTAAATAATAATCATAATCTGTTGTTTTTAACATTTTAATTTCCTTCTTTTAGGCAAAAATACCTCTATAATATTTTATGTTAAGCTTATCATAAGCCTTTTCTGTTGCCATACGACCACGGTTAGATCTTTTAATATAACCCTCTTGTAATAAATATGGCTCGTATACATCCTCAATTGTAGATACCTCCTCAGAGATAGTTGCTGCAAGTGATTCAACACCAACAGGTCCACCCTTAAATGTTTCTATTATTGCTCTTAGGTATCTATAATCTGTATAATCAAGTCCATCATTATCAATTCCAAGCTTAGATAATGCTTCTTTACAAATATCTAATGTAATTTCACCATTATTTTTAACATCAGCAAAATCTCTTACTCTTCTAAATAATCTATTTGCTATTCTTGGTGTGCCTCTACTTCTCATAGCAAGCTCTAAAGATGCATTATTATCTATTTTAGTTTCATGAACCTTAGCAGTTCTTGTAACAATTTGATTTAATTCATCAATTGTATAATAATCTAATCTTAATACAACACCAAATCTATCTCTTAATGGAGCTGAAAGATCACCAAATCTTGTTGTTGCACCTACTAAAGTAAATGGAGGAAGATCAACTCTTATGCTTCTTGCTTGTGAATCCTTACCAACCATAATATCTAATTGGTAATCTTCCATAGCACTATATAAAACCTCTTCTACATATCTTGGTAGGCGGTGTATTTCATCAATGAATAATACATCTCCTTCTTCAAGTGTAGATAATACTGCAGCTAAATCTCCGCTTCTTTCAATTGAAGGTCCTGATACAACCTTTATATTAACACCAAGCTCATTTGCAATTATTTGAGCTAAGGTAGTTTTACCAAGTCCAGGAGGACCATAAAGCAATGTATGATCTAAGGCTTCATTTCTTTTAAGTGCTGCCTTAATATATACATCAAGCATTTCCTTTGCTTCCTTTTGACCTATATATTCAGTTAGCTTTTGAGGTCTTAATGATAATTCTTCTGATTCGTCTTCCTTTAATTCATTAGGATCTACTACTCTTTTTTCTTCCATCATCTCACCTCTATTTTACTAATTGCTTAAGTGCTTCTTTAACAAGTATGCCAACATCCTTTGTGGCATCAAGCTTTGCAATAATCTTTGTAATTTCTTTTTTGTTATATCCTAAAGCAAGTAATGCATCTTCAACATCTGTTAATTTAGAAGATGATTTAATTAATCCATCCTCTTCATCACTAAATGAAAGCTTGCCCTTTAAATCTAAAATAATTTGTTGGCTTGCCTTTTGACCAATACCTGGGAATTTTCTTAAATATGCATCGTTTCTTGATTCAATAGCGTTAACTATTTCTCTTACACTTCCTGCTGCTAATATAGAAAGAGCACTTTTAGGACCTATACCTGAAACTGAAATTAGTTTTAAAAATAATTCCTTTTCATCTTCCTTTAAAAAGCCATATAGCTCAATAGCGTCTTCCTTTACACTTTGATATGTATAAATAGTATAATCCTCGTTTAGTTTATAATTATAGGGATTTCCAACAATGATTAAATAGCCTATTCCATTATTATCACAAATAATATATTTAGGATTAATTTTTGTTACCTTACCCTTAATGTATCCATACATGTTAATCACCCAAATTATGATACCATAAAACACTTGAAATTTAAAGTGATAAATACGTCCTTAATATTATAAATAATATTAGATATATAAAAATATAGGGCTTTTTGTAAAAAAATCCAATACCTATTAAAAAATAATATATTTATATTTATTTTTTAATACTTTTATATAAAAAATATTTTATTTATTTTAAAAAAATTTATTATTTTTCTTATATTTTATAATCTTTACTACAAATGATTTTAATTATATAATATAATTAATATGATTTAGAAAGGATGTGAATACTGTGAAAGATTTTTTAGAATGCTTAGTTGATTTTTCTAATAAAGTTAACAAATTCATGGACAAATATAAAATCGCAGACGAATCAGTATTCACACCAGAACTAACAGGTGAGATATTAAAAAACATAAATGATTTTGAAACTCCTTCTTCTAATGAAATATCTCTATTAGAAAAAAGACGTGCTAAATTAGCAGATAATTTCAAATCAATTTTAAAGGATTATTATAAAGAAGAAAAAAATAAAAAGGCTGACTTAAAAACAAAATTAAAGGAACTAAAGGATACAGCTGATTTAAAAACATTAGAGCTTAAAAATGAATTATCTAAAAAGAAAAAAGAATTTGAAAAGTTCGAATATGATACACTAAATGATATAGATTTTTATATTGAATCATCAAACCAAAATATATTCATGTTTGAAATAGAACATAAAGATAGCTTAAATAGATTTGCATACCAAATAGCTGTTGCTAAATCATCATATAATTTTAACATTGATACATTTAATTCTCAGCTAGAGGCTCAATTAGAAAAGATTACTTCTAACTATAAGGATTCAATTGAAAGCTGTGATAAATCATTTAATGAGCTTGTTGAGTCATATAATTTAATTATCAATGAAAAAAATAAGGTAATTGATAATAAAAAGGAAGAATACCATGTTGCTCAAGTTGAGCTTAAAACTAGAAAAAGACAAGAATCTATTGAATTAAATAATCTAATAAGGCAATATTCTGATGAAAAGAATGATAAGCTAGATGAATTTAAAAATGTATATATAAGTGCTCAAAGAAAAGATAATGAAGAAAGAAAGAAATTATCTAATCAATTCAAAGTAGAAAACCTTAAACTAAATAGAAATTTTGTAACAAACATTAGAGAAATTGATTCTAAAATAAAAGATATTAGGGAAGAATATGAAGCTTATTGTACAAATGAAAATCAAATAAAATATTATTCTATTTTCAACTTACATAAGGAAGAGGAAAGAGCTACTATAGATGTTTATTCATCTGATAATCCTAAATATAAAAATGAGATTAAAAGATTAAATAAAATATATTATAAAAAAATGCTTGAAGAAAGTAATAAATGTGAAAAACTAATCCAACAAGCTAAAAAGGAATACATTTCTTCTGCAAATGAAAATTCATATCAAAAAAAGCTTTTAGATATTACAAGAACAACTTCATTCAATAAATTAAATGAAAAACAAATCAGAGATAATAAATATTTCCAGGAATTAAGTAATAGATATGAAAACCAATATAATTATGATTCATTTGTTGCTATAAATGAATATAATAAATATGCTAATAAAATATTATTAGATTCTTCTATTCGTAATTTAGGTATTGAAAAGGAAATAGATGAAACTGATGCTAGATATCAAATTCAAATTGAAACATTAGTAGATGTTATTAAAAAATATCAATTAGAAATTAATATAGCTAGTAGATTAAATAAATTAAATCATTATTTCTTAGATGAAAAATATAATAAAGAAATAAGCTTTTTAACTGTTTCTAATCTATTAAAAATAGAAAAATGTAAGGTCTTAGATCAATATAATTATAGACAATATGAGCTTAATTTAGAGAACTCTAATAACATATTAGAATATAGTAAAAATAAAATTGGTTTACAAAATGATAAATATTCAGCACTTAAAAAACAAGATGTTGTTATTGCTTCTGCTGAATTACATAATTATACATCTAAAAATAGTTATGATTCTTATGTCATTAATTCAAAATGCTTATACGAACAAGATATGGCAAATATCAATTTAAAATTTGAAACTAATCTAAATAAAAATGACTTATTAAGAGAAAAATTTATTGTTGAATTAGATGAATATGAAAATATATTACAAACATATATTATTTTATATTCTAATGCTATTAAGCTTTGGGATGATTTATTAGATTTATTATTTGATTCTACTATTGATATTAAAGATAAGCTTCTAATAACATTCTTTGATGGTATTTTAGAGATTTTAAAGGAATACTTAATATCATTAACAAACACATATGAATTCTTAATAAATGAAGAAATTAGTGGTCATATTAATTTTGATAATGACTTTAAATATAAAGAATCTTTTAATACCTTAACAGAACAAAAAGCAAGTGAGATTGCAATACATAATAATAAGAAAAATATGTATACTAATGAAATGAATTTATTAGTATCTAGGAATGATGATCTTAGATTAAGATTATTTACATTGCAATATGAAACTTCTAAAAATAGAGCTGAAAAGGCTGATAGACGTCATACTGTTAATACAATATTAAATGAATTAAAGAACAATAATAAGCAATTAAATTCAATTTCTAGTAAGATTAGTGAAGTTGAAAATGATATTAATGCAATTGAGAAAAAATATAAAAAGAAATTTGATATTTTATTAAAGGAACAAGAAATTGATAATACACCATATCAATTATTTAATTCCCATGTTAGTGAGATAACTAAAAAGATAATTGAAAATATTAATTCACAGGTTGTGGTTGATAACTTATCTAAAAAGGAAAAATATCATGCTTCTTTAATTAATTTAAATGCTAATTTATTAACAAGCTTATTTATGAACAATTCTACTTTTAGTGAAAAATATCAAGAAAGTTATAATTTAGCTGTTAAAAAGATTAATGATAATTATACTAATGAATTAGATTCAATGTCTTTTACATATAATAATAATTATACTATTGCAAAACAAAAATACACTAATAATAATTTAATTGAATTAGAACGAATTAAAAATCTTGTTGATGAGCGTGAAAGCTTAGAGAAAAAATATAATAAGATTATTAAAGAAAATGATTCTAATCATAAATTAGAAATATCTAGAATATTAGAAGCTAAAAAGAATAGTACTAACCAATTCTATACTGAATTATATGCTGTAAGTGATAATTTATCAGATATTGAAAAAGATTATTATGCTAATGTTAAAATATTTGAAGATAAATATGAAACTGATAAGCAAACAATAATTGATGAAACATTAAAGATTAAAGATGAATATAATCAATCATTAAAGAATTATATTTTAAATCGTAAAGCAATTATTCATCACCTACCAATCGCTATAAAAGAAAATGAAAAGGAATTAATAGCTGATTATAAAGAAAAGAATAAAGATTTAGATTTAAAATTAGTTCAATTTAAAAAGGAAACTAGTACTAAGAATAGTTTAATTAAGAAAAATCTTAATACTATTGAATTAAACTATAAGGCAGCACTTATAAAAATTGATGCCAAAGAAAAAATTCAAAAAGCTAAAGAGAGAAAGAATTATAATACTGATTCTTTAGTTACAAATTAAAAAGGCTACGGTTTTGTAGCCTTTTATTATTTTCTTACTAGCCAATCTGGCATCTTAGATTTTCCTTCAGGTTTAGAAGGTTTTTCTTCTTCCTCTTCTTGATGTTTTTGCTTAGAATTCTTTTCAAGCTTCTTTTGCTCTTTTAATTGAGCTTTTCTACGCTTTTCTTCTTCCTTCTTTTGGCGTCTTTCTTCTTTTTTACCCATACCTGTTTCGAAGATTTCACTCATTCTTGCTTGAGCTGTATCTTCTTGTGTAGGTTCTTCTTCTGGTTCTACATCATAAGTAATATTAGTGTCTGACATATTACGGAAAATTTCTTCTGCTAAATCCTCATAACCGCTATTTTTAGCTTTTAATTCGTATCCAGTTGCAATAACTGTAATAACTATCTCATCACCTAAATCATTGTTAACTGCAGTACCATAAATTATATTTAAATCTTTACCACTGTTGTTTCTAATTTCAGCTAAGGCAGCTTCTACTTCGCCTAAAGATAAATCTTGGCTAGCAATGATATTTACAACAGCATCAGTAGCATTTTCAATTGTAACCTCTAGTAAATCTGAATGAATTGCAAGTCTTGCAGCTTCAATTGCACGATTTTCACCTTTAGCAACACCAATACCTAATAAGGCAGTACCTTTATCAGCCATTACATGTCTAATATCAGCGAAATCGATATTGATTAATTCTGGTAATACAATTGTTTCTGAAATACTTTGAACTGCTTTTCTTAAGACATTATCTGCCTCTCTAAATGCAGCTAATACTGAAGTATTCTTTGGTAATGTTTTTAATAATCTTTGGTTAGGAACAACGATTAATGTATCAACATATTGTCTAATCTCTTCAAGACCTGCGACAGCATTTGCCATACGTGTAGGTCCTTCAAATTGGAATGGTTTAGTACATACTCCAACTGTTAGACATCCATGCTCACGAGCAATTCTTGCAATAATAGGAGCGGCACCTGTACCAGTTCCTCCACCCATACCACAAGTGATAATTACCATTTGAGCATCACCAATCATTTCATGGATATCGTCTTCAGCCTCTAAAGCGGCAGCACGTCCAACCTCTGGATCAGCTCCAGCACCTTGGCCATGAGTCTTAGTTTTACCTATCAATAATCTATTTGAAGCTCTTGAAATCTTAAGGTCTTGAGCATCTGTGTTAACAGCGTAAAATTCAACACCTCTTACTTCATTTTCTATCATATGATTTATTGCATTTTTTCCGGCTCCACCAACACCAATTACCTTGATTTGTGTGTGAACTATTTGTAATGAGTCTAATTCGTCAAAAATCATGATAATCTCTCCTCTCTAAAGTCTTTTTTGAATAATTTTTGCAAAATCCTGTATTATTAATTATATGTTAAATATAATTATTTTTCAACATTTTACCAACCTAATTTTAGAAAAATTTTCGAAAAATAAATGGCTCAATAATTTGAGCCATCATTTCTATTCTTCTTCTTTCTTTATTGAAGCAATTTCCTCTTGAGTTGCATCTCTAACAATAACTTTAGATAATGTAATCGCACGGTTCTTAACTTCATATATTTGAATTTTTAAAAGCTTATTATAATCTTTATATTCGTTTGTTTCATCATCAAACTTTGTATAGCTTGCTAGATATTCAATTTCAAATCCAGCAACAGGTAAGCTTTCGCACTTTTCGAATAACCATCCAGATATCTTTGATGGTACATCTTCAGGTACATCACCTATTCCAAGTCTATCAAATAAATCCTCAACGAATAATTCTGCATCAACTATATATGAGCCATCTTCTTGTTTTTCAAATCTAATATCATTACCACCTGGAATATCATGCTCATCATAGATTTCACCAACAAGTTCCTCTAACGCATCTTCCATAGTAACAATACCAAGTGTTTCACCATATTCACCAGATACAATAGCTAAATGAGTTTTAGATATTTGCATATCCTTAATTAAATCATCAGCCTTCATTGCACCTGATACATATTTAACAGGTCTAATTAATCTTCTCCAGCTTAGCTTTGGATTTTTAACATAAGCAGGGAAGAAATCTCTTTCGTAAAGAATACCAACAACATGATCCTTGTCTTTTTTATAAACTGGAATTCTTGAGAAGGCATTATCAAGCATAAATGCTTTTACCTCTTCTAGTGTAGAATCATAATCAATTGCTTCCATTTTAATACGAGGAACCATTATATCTTCTACTGTAGTTTTACCTAAATCTAAGACATTATGTAATACATCAGCTTCATTATTTTCAATTTCACCAGTATTTTCAAGTTCATCTATTATTACATTTAATTCTTCTTTTTCAATTGTAGTTTCTTCTGTTTTATTTCTTGTAATTAAACGTTGAATTAAAACAAATAACATAACAAATGGATAGAAAATTAAAGATAATATATAAACAATCCAAGCAACCTTTGTACAAACTGCCTCAGCATGAACTTTAGCAATCATTTTAGGCACAATTTCCCCAAAGATTAATAATGTCAAAGTAATAACTAATGTAGTTATTAAAGATATTAAATTGGCATCACTTGAAAATGCTAATTGTGTAAAGAAAATAACCGCAATTGTAGATAATGCTACATTTACTAGATTATTTCCAATCAATAATGTAGTAACAGTTTTATCAAATCTTTCGTATAAATAAATAGCTCTTTTTGCACCTGCAACTTTATTCTCTACAGCTATTTTTAATTTAGAATCAGACGCACTAGAAAATGCTGTTTCTGACATAGAGAAAAATGCTGATAAAACAACCAAAACCAACATTAATACAAATATTGGAACATTAAAGCTCGACGCCGGTACGGCATCAGACAAGACGCACGATTGTATGTCCACTATTCATCACTCCTATTATAATTAGGCTCTACCCTTATATTCACCAGTAGCTGTAGATAATGTAATCTTTTCGCCCTTTTCAATGAACATAGGAACCTTTACCTTATATCCTGTTTCAACAATTGCATCCTTTAATGCATTTGTCTTTGTATCACCTTTTACAGCAGGTTCAGTATCTGTAACTGTTAAATCTACCTTATCAGGTAAGATAACACCTAAAATTTCAGATTCATAGAAAGAAATAGATAAATTCATACCTTCAACCATGAAATTCTTTTCCCAATTTAATCTTTCAGCAGGAATTTCAATTTGTTCATAAGTTTCATTATCCATGAATGCATATGAATCTCCTGAAGAATAAATATATTGCATATCTCTCTTATCGATATAGCATCTCTTGAATGCTGAATCAGAACCCTTTAATGCTGTTTCTAAAACTGCACCAGTTCTTAAATCTTTCATTTTTACTCTTACATATGCTACTTTATTTTGTAATACATGCATAAACTCCATAATTTGCATTAACTTGCCATCATATTCGATAACAACGCCATTTTTTAATTCATTTACGTTAATCATTTTATATAATCTCCTTTTTCTTTAATAAATCTATGATATTGTATCATATTATTTTATATTTTTCAAATAATTTATTGCATCAAGGTAGCTTCCCTCTAATTTTCCTGCGAATGTTTTATCACATACATCTCTTACAAAATTAATTTTTCTAAAGTCTTCTCTTTCGTCTACCTTTGATAAATGTACTTCAATTTTTATTCCATTATAAATCTCTAATGCATCATGTATAGCAACAGATGTATGAGTATATGCACCTGGATTTATAATGATTGCGTCATACTTTGATATTGCATCTTGAATCTTTGTTATAATATCGCCTTCATAATTAGATTGATAGAAATCTACTAAAAATGAATTATTAGCCTCACATTTAATTAATTCATTAATTTCAGCTAATGTTTTTGCTCCATAATGCTCTTTAGGTCTTTTTCCTAGCATATTTAAATTTGGTCCATTTATAACTAACACATTTTTTATCATTTTAGTGCCTCACAAATATTATTTATTGCATTATCTATATTTCTATTATCAACCTTTATATCAGCAAAATAATCATATAAATCTTTTCTTTCATCATATAATTCATAAACTGTCTTTTGTTGCAAAAGTGGTCTAATAACATCTGAATGCTTTAATCTTACCTCTAAGTCCTCTAAAGGTACATCTAGATATACACATAAACCATTCATTAATTCTTTATGATGCTTATTTTTAATTATTCCACCGCCTGTAGATATTATTACATTATCTAGTGTCATAAATTCTTCCATTGTTTTAGTTTCAAGGGCTCTAAAATATGATTCTCCATATGCTTCAAATATCTCATCAATAAACATACAAGCCTTTTTTTCAATATAGGAATCCATATCAATAAATTCAATATTTAATTTTTCAGCTAATTTTTTACCAAGTGTAGATTTACCACATCCTGGCATTCCAATTAAATATATTTTCATGATTTTAACCACCCATCAATGTCAGATATTATATGATTAAATACCTCATTAAATGATTCTTTAGATAAATCATAAAAGTGAGTATCCATTTGATTTTTAAACCAAGTTTCCTGTCTTTTGGCTAAATGTCTTGTATCTTTTTTGATTTCTTCAATCGCAGTTTCTTTTGATATTAATCCATCAAAATATGGATATAATTCTTTATATCCTATCGCATGAGGGAATATTTTATCATCATACAAGGACTTAACTTCTTCGATTAAGCCATCATTAATCATTATATCTACTCTTTTTTCGATTCTTTCATATAATTTCTTTCTTTCCATTGAAAGATATACAATGAAATAATCATACATTTTTTCATCCTTTTTATTAAAAGAATGAATTGATTCATTTAATTCCTCAGATACCTCTAAGGCTCTTAATACTCTTTTTCTATTATTAGGATGTAATTTATTTTGATCAATATTAGGGTCTCTTTCTAATAATAATTTATATAATTCATCATTTGAAAAATCCTTATATTTATCTTCATAATTTAAATCTCTTTTAGACGCATTAAATTCATAATTATATAATACACTTTCAATATATAATCCTGTACCACCAGATATTATTTTAATATCATCTGATGAATCTATAATTTTTCTTGCTTCAGTTTGAAATTCTTTAACACTATACTCCTCTTTAGGATCAATAATATCAACTAAATAGTGCTTAACTCCATCCATTTCCTCTTTAGTAGGTTTTGCACTACCAATGTCTAATCTTTTATATATAGCAACTGAATCACCAGATATAATTTCAAAATTATAATGCTTAGCAATCTCAATTGCCATTTTAGTTTTACCAACGGCAGTAGGTCCTACTACAACTAATACTTTTTTCATTATTTACTTTGAATCCTTTCAAACATTTTTTCTATATCTGAAACAGTTAATTTAATTATTGTAGGTCTACCATGTGGACATGTAAATGGATTTTTACATTCATTTAATCTATTAATAAGTGTATTAACCTCTTCTATAGATATTCTATGATTTGCTTTAATAGATGCCTTACAGCTTATTTGTTTTGTAATTTCATCTCTAAATTGCATAATATCTATTTTTTTATTATTTATCATTAATTCTAATATATCATAAATAATATCAGTCGAATTTGAATCCTTAACCCATAAAGGTATTGTTCTTATCGCAAATTCTGTAGGTCCCATTTGTTCTAAATGGAATCCTATTTCTTCAAATTTATCTAAATTATCTAATATGAATAATGCTTCTGATTTAGAAAATGTTAATATTGTTGGAATAAGCATATCAGTTTTTGGCTGATTAGGATTAGATAATATGCCATAATAATATTCATAATTAACCCTCTCAGCTGCAGCATGCTGATCAACTAAATACATACCATCTTCATTTTGGAATATTAAATATGTACCAAATATTTCAGCTACATATTCCATATATGGTATTTTTCTTTCAATAGATATTTTAGTATTTTCTTTGATATAATCCATTGTAGTTTTTTCATCTATAGTAGGCTTAGCTTCTATTTTAGGCTTTGCTTCTTTTACCTCAACTATAGTTTCTATTTCTTTATTTTCTACTATAGGCTTAATATCTTTATTAGTTATATCATTTATATATGATGCATCCTCATATAAAAATGAATCTGAGAATATTGATTCTTTTTTATATGCTATTTTTTCTTCTAAATTTCTCTTTGGAATATGTCTATATTCTTCTAACATCTCTTTTATATTTTTGGTTAAAAGAGTACATATTTCTTCTTCGTTTGCAATTTTAATTTCAGTTTTAGTAGGATGAACATTTACATCAATAAGTAATGGGTCAATTTCAAAATACAATATTCCAATAGGATATTTATTAATAGGAATATATGTATTGAATCCTTCTATTACAGCTTTAGATATATTATAGTTTTTAACATATCTTCCATTACAAATCATTGTAATTTCAAGCTTGTTAGAACGATATACCTCAGGCTTTGCGAATAATAATTTAACCTTATAGCCATCAGCTACATAGGTTTTTGTCATTAGCTTTTTAGCAACATCAACTCCATATACTTCAGCCATTAATGTTGTATCATCATTTTGGCCTGTTGTTTGAAATATTAATTTATCCTCTGAATAAATACTAAATTTAATATCAGGATGTGCCATTGCTATTCTATCAATAAAAAACATTATTGATGATAATTCTTTATTTGCAGCCTTTAGGTATTTTAGTCTTGCAGGGGTATTATAAAATAAATTATTAACAATTATTGTTGTACCCTTATTATGGTTAGTAATATTTCCTTCTTTTCTAATTCCATATTTATAATTAACCATATATCCTATATTTCCATCAGTTGATGATTTTATAGTCATATTACTAACCTCAGCTATAGAGGCAATTGCCTCGCCTCTAAAGCCTAATGTTTTAATTCTTTGTAAATCAAATTCATTTTTTATTTTAGATGTAGCATGTGGAAAAAATGCTGCCTCAACATCATCTTTATCCATTCCATCTCCATCATCTGTTAAAATTATTTCATCTATGCCACCATTTTTTAAAAATAGCTTTATCATTTTAGAATGGGCATCAATTGAATTTTCTACTAATTCCTTGACTACAGATGAAGGACGTTCAACAACCTCACCTGCAGCAATTAAATTAGCAAGCTTAGGAGACATTTTAATAATTTTTCCCATATTAAATCTCCTTTAGCATATTTAAAATATTAAGGGCATCAAGTGGAGATATTCTATTTACATCTACCTCATCTAATGCCTTTTTAATTTTTTCAGCCTTTGATTCTTCTATAATTTCAGGCTTTGAATCATATTCATCAAAATTAAATAAATCTAGTGTAACACTATTATTAGTATTATTATCTTCTTCTAACTTATTTAATATTTGTTTACTTCTTTCAATTAAGCTTTTAGGAAGTCCTGCTAAAGATGCAACATTTATACCATATGATTTATCTGTAGGTCCATCAATTACTTTATGTAAGAATGCAACACCATTTTCAGTTTCCTTAGCCTCAACATGAACATTTTTTAATCTCTTTAATTTTTTCTCTAGTTCAGTTAATTCATGGTAATGAGTTGAAAATAAAGTAATACATCCAACCTTTTCATGTAAATATTCTAATATAGATTGAGCTAGTGCCATACCATCAAATGTTGCAGTACCTCTACCTATTTCATCAAATAATACTAAGCTATTTTTTGTCGCATTAGATATTGCATAATTAGCCTCAACCATTTCAACCATGAATGTTGATTGACCAGATACTAAATCATCTGATGCACCTATTCTTGTATAAATAGAATCAAATATCATTAAATCTGCTGATTTAGCAGGTACAAATGAACCTATTTGAGCAAGAATTATTATAGATGCAAGCATTCTCATATATGTTGATTTACCACTCATATTAGGACCTGTAATTAAAATCATATTATA
>CAMOUB010000020.1 GCA_946626345.1 uncultured Caryophanales bacterium
TCTCCAGGAATAACTGGCTTAACAAATTTAAAATTATCTACTTTTAATAAAACATAAATAATATCTGGGTTACCACCTTCAGTATCAAATACTAAAGAGCATAATTGAGCACATGATTCAATAATTAATACACCAGGCATTATAGGTGCATCAGGGAAATGACCCATAAAATATGGTTCATTTATACATACATTTTTAATACCTGTTGCAGACTCACCTGGAGTCCAATCAATTACACGTTCAATCATTTGAAATGGTGGACGTTGTTTAATTCTTTTATTAATATCATTAATATTTAACATTATAGTGATAAACCTCCATCTAATGTAATAATTTGACCAGTGATATATGACATAGAATCACTTGCAAGAGCAACTACTAAATTTGCAATATCATCACCGTTACCAAATCTTCTTAAAGGAATATTCTTTAAATATTCTGCCTTCTTTTCATCAGATAGAGTATCAATCATATCTGTTTCAATAAATCCAGGAGCAACTGCATTTACACGAATACCACGAGAACCCATTTCTTTTGCTAGAGTTCTTGTAAATTGGTTTACAGCACCCTTTGTTGCACTATATACTGTTTGACCAGGTAAAGAGAATGTTCCTGATACGCTTGACATATTAATAATTACACCTGAACGTTTTCTTGCCATTTTTAATGCTACTTCTTTAGCACAGTAAAAATAACCTTTAACATTTAAATCAAAGCACATATCAAGATTTTCTTTATTTAAACCAATTAATGGTTCATCTCTTACTATACCTGCATTATTTACTAATAAATCTATTTGCTTATATGTATCAAATACAGTTTTAACCATTTCTTTTACTTCATCATAATTAGCTACATTAGCTTTATAAAGCATACCATCGCCGCCATTTTCTTTGATGATATTTAATACTTCATTAGCTTTAGCATCATTTGATGCATAATTAATTACAACAGTATATCCAGCACTTGCAAGCTTAATAGCACATGCTCTACCAATTCCTCTTGAAGCACCTGTAACAATTGCTACTTTCATAAAACCCTCCAATTATCTTTCTACAACGATTGCAGTATAGCTACCGCCAAAGCCATAAGAAATTACTAATATTTTATTTAACTTAGATGCACTAACTTTTGTTTTCTTTGAATTAATGAATGCATTAGTTTCTTCTAATTTATTTGATAATAATAATGCTGCATGGCATACACCTAATGCTGCAGTAGCACTTCTACCTTCACCTAAGCTATCCTTTAGGTTAATGATAGGTAATGTATTTAAGCCATTAGCGAAAATTGATTTTAATGCATCAAATTCTTCTGCATCAATTGTCTTATCACCATTTGCAAAGCCTACAACTGCATCAATATCAGATGCATAAACCTTTGCATCTCTTAAGGCATCATTAATTGCTGAAATTAATGCCTTAGATGTACCCTTAATTGTGTTGAATGGAGATGACTTATGAGCCATACCATAGCCTGATACTTTTGCATATACATGAGCACCACGCTTTAGGGCATCTTTCTTGTTTTCTAGTAAGATTGAGATTGAACCATCAGATAAAGTAAATCCTTCTTTATTTGAATATGGTTCATTAACCTCTTTTGAAATCATATTTTGTTCATTATAAATATGATTAATTATTTCAATATTTTCATCAGTACCTGTAGCTAAAATAGCTTCTTCAGTACCTTTTCTTAAAATATCCATTGCATAAGCTATAGATTGAATACCAGATTGGCTACCATTTGTTACAGTAACATTATATCCTTTGATACCTGAACAAATTGATAAATAACCACCAGCTGCATTATATACAGTGTTAGGGAAATTAAATGCAGATCCATTTGCATTACCCTTTTGTGTAATGTTATCTTGGAAATTCAAGCATGTTCCAAGTGCACCTTCACTTGTACCTACTACAATACCAATTTCAGTTGCTGACTTATCATTGATTTCATATTGTGCATCCTTTAATGCATTCATACCAGATACAACTTGAAGCTTTGATAAATTATCATGCTTTCTAAATGTCATACCTAAACCAAATGCATCATAATCAGCTCTTTCAACATGAGATGAAATAGATGTAGATTCTGGTTTATAATCATTAATCTTAGAAACATAATTATCAATACCATTACCAAGTGGTGTTACAATACCTAAACCTGTAATAGCAATATCAATATCTTTTGTTTCAACATTTACATTTCCTTCATTCTTAGAGAAAACAATTGATGCATTGTTTCCACCGAATGCGAATGAATTAGACATAACTGTTGTAAGTTCTTTTTCTCTAGCCATATTAGGAACGAAATCAATCTTTCCTGCTTTTTCCTTTAAATTAGCTAAATCATCACCACTATATCTTAGTGTAGGTAATACAATATTTTCAGTTAAACACTTAATTGAGAATACTGCTTCAATAGCACCTGCTGCACCAAGACAGTGACCAACCATTGCTTTTGTAGATGAAACAGATAAATTATCATTTACACCATCAAAGATTGTATGTAAAGATAAGAATTCTGCATTATCATTTTTAGCTGTACCAGTACCATGAGCATTGATATAGCCAATATCACTCTTATTAATTCCTGATGTCTTAATAGCCCAGTTAATAGCGTTCATTTGTCCTTCGCCATCTTCTCTTGGAGCTGTAATATGGTGAGCATCACTTGATACACCTGAACCTAAAACCTCACAATAGATTTTAGCTTTACGCTTCATTGCATGTTCATATGATTCAACAACTACTACACCTGAACCTTCACCTAGTGTAATACCTGTACAATGATTGAATGGTGAACATGGATTTGAATCTAAGGCATGTAGTGCTAAAAATCCTGCATAAGGAACTGATGCAAACGCATCTGTACCACCAGCTAATACGATATCTGCTTTATTTGATCTAATTAAATCACATGCATATGCGATTGATATAGTACCTGCTGCACAAGCATTAGCAATGTTTGTTACAACACCACCAATATGGAAATATGATGCAACATCGTTTGCAATTCTTGAAATTGGCATTTTTAAAATATCAGATTTATCATGATTATTTTCATAATAATGAGCAATTGATACGGCTCCACCAACACAAGAACCCATGATTACAGATACCCTAGTATTATCTTGAAAATCAGATAATTTAGCATCCTCCATAGCTTCTGTTGCAGCCTTAATTGCAAATTTAGATACTCTATCCATTCCTTCAGTATCTTTTATTGATGATAAATCAAAATGCTTAACTTCTGCTGCTAATTTAGCATAACAATCCTTTGTATCAACTGAAGTTGTAACCTCAATACCAGATACACTCTTTTTTGCATTGTTAAAGCATTCTTCTACATTATTACCAATGGCATTAATCATACCAAGGCCTGTGATTACACAGCGATTTTTAATATCAGTCATTAATATATCCTCCAAAAATAAATCTATAAAAATAAAAAATAATTGCAAGCTTATAAAAAGTTTGCAATCATAAAAAATTAATTCATATGGGCAACGATATAAGCTGCTAATGTATCAATGTTCTTGAAATTTGCTCTATCAATTCCAGATGTTTGAACACCGAATGTTTCATCAATGAATGAAACTAATTCAATTGAATCGATTGAGTCAAGACCAATTCCTTCATTGAATAATATAGTGTCATATTGTAATTCATTAGCATCAACGCCTAATTCATTTACGAAAAAATCTTTTAATTGTTGTTTTACTTCAATATCAGTCATTGTTTATACCCTTTCTATTAATCATAAATATTTTGATTCTTAATAAAATTAAGCCAAAGTAATTATATCAAAAATATATTAAATTGTAAAGCATCCAATATTTAGTTAATAATTTATTATTAACATTAGTCATTATTTAAATTTTTAAATAATCTTGCATGCCAAAAAGTCATACCTAATTCATCAATATAAAAATGTAAGATTTTTTTATAGTCCTTAGTTGCAGTTGTTAGGGTTATAAAATCAATTCCTTCATTCTTAATTTTTTCTTCTAGGGCATTAAACATTAATGTACCAATACCTTTAGATCTATAATCCTTTTTTACAAATATTTCTTCTACCTCAAATACATTTGATTCTTTAGGAATAGTGGCAGATGCATTAATTGTCTTATATCTATGACCATAAAGATATCCTACAGGCTTATTAATATTTGTGTCCATGGCAATGATTAATCTTTGATTTTCTAAATCCTTTGCTTCATTTTTTAAATAACCAAAAGTAGAAAATTCACTTTCCCATTCACCACTCATTTCGATTAGTTCATCTTCATATAAGGTAATATAATTTTCATAAATTTTAATAGATGATTTTTTAAAATCAGTATATTCCATTTTTAAAATTTTATCATCTACAATTAAATCTAGGATGTTTTTTCCATCCTCTCCATCTTCTACCTTAGTAATCATTTTATTGCACATATTAATATTGCCAATAATATTATGAACATCATCTAGTGTAATTAAATCAACAGTTTTCTCTTCTTTATTTTTTACAGCGATAGTTAAAGAGCCGTTGTCAAAAGAAACAAAGCTATAGCTTCTGTTTAATAACTCATACTTATTCAATTTCAAAATGAGCACCCTCTTTTTTTTAATTATATAATAATTAAGAAATAAAAAAAAGTGCATTTCTGCACTTTTAGTATGATATATCATCTTCATATTCAATATTTTTCATATTTAAAAAGTTAATAGCGATATTTTTTAGAGCCTTAGTTCTAAAATTATACCAGTTATCATTATATTCAAATATTTTAATTTGCTTTAAAAATCTTCTCATCGCAAAAGGACCATTAAGTGTTTTTTCAAGTCTCATTTTAACTGCCCCTTCGTTAAGCGAACCAACATAATCCTTGGCTATTTTTTTATAATCAATTTGCTTATAACTTGGAAGCTCTAAATATTCATCCTTTTTTTCTTCTATTTCTATTAATGCATCCTCAATAGGCAAATCAGATAATGTTGGGTCAGCAATATTAACTAATGTATTATTTTTAATATTAATATATACAGTATCATGACCATATACCCATTTTAGTCCTTCAACCATTACTGATAATTTTACAGCCATTTTAAACACCACCTAAACATGAATTAAAGAATCTATATAAGAATAATCATAGAATTTTTCATATGATAATTCAAAATCTACATCTACTCCGCCTTCAATATAGCTATATGTGCCATCTTCTTCCTTTATCATTTGGCAAGCCTCAGCTGAGCTCATTTCTACTGTTGTTGAATCAGCAAGAACAATAGGTAATACCGAACACATTCCACCACCAGTCTTTTGACCAATAATAAATGCTCCCATTGATTTTGCTAATGCGGCAAAGCTATTTGCAGCACTAAATGTATTATAGCTTGTTAAAATATACCAATTAAGGTATGAATATGAATCCTTATCATCAAATAATCCATCTCCATTTGAATCAACATCAATTAAAATTGATTCTCTTGATTGGAATAAGGCATTATAATTTGTATAATCTATAGAATTATCAGATAAGAAACCAAGTGCTCTAAATAATGCGGCAACATTTCCACCACCATTTAAAGATAAATCTAATACTACATTTCTAATAGTACTATAATCTATCATAGATAATCCCCTTTTAATACATTCGTATGAATCATATTTATATGCATCAATGCTATTTAATTCTTCAATGCTTCCTGTATTAAATGATGGCATATAAATAAATAATGTTTGACCTTTTGTTTCATAGCTTGGCGAATCGAAATCGAAATCATCAGGTCTTAAGCCCTGTAAATATGATTGAACTAATTTATATTTATTTCTTGTTAAGCTAGTTTTTTCTGGATCCCAATTATCAGGTTTTATAGATGCATCATTATAGAATGAATATGCACCTAATCTTGTATGTAATTCATCTAATTCATTAACAAAGAATTTATAATATGCTTCTCTATTCTTTTCAATATCTAATGATAAAATACCTTCTTTATATTCATCTAATAAAGTATCAAATGATTCTATATTTTTATATTCCTTTAAGCCATAATAATAATCCATAACAAATCTTAATTGATTATATGTTTCTTCTCTTAAGGCTTTAGTTTGTTCTTCATTATTTAATTTACAAGTTTTAATCTCGTTATAAGTTTCTTTATCTAATGATGTTATATCATAATAAACTCCATAATATTTTTCACCATTATAATAGATATTATAATAATCAGGTGATAAAAATATTGTGTTCATTATAGAAAGTGGTACTAAGCATTTTCCATCCTTAAAGAAAATGTCAAAACCATAATCATTTAATTTATAAACTACAGGTACTATTTTATCAGTAACTGGAGATAATTCAGATAAATGTGCCATGAAATCTACAGATGACGGAGTATTAACAACATTTAAAAACACTGGATTATTCATCTTGATTTCATTGTTAATCCAATCAAATGTAACTGATGCATATTCAATTGAACTTCCTGTACTAACATATAGGTATGCAGTATAAATATTTCTATACTTAGAAATTGATTTTTTGATATATGAATTTCTATAAAATCCATCTAATGTTTTAAAGAAACCAGATACATCAACATATTTAGTTTCAGAATTTTCAACATAATAAGTATCTAAATATTTAGCTGGCATATAATAATATCCAGATGCAAGGTTTTCAAATTCTATTTTTTCATGCTTATATTTAATATCATCTTCTTTTGCACATGATGATAATATTAAAATTGAAAATAAGAATATAAAACCATATGTAAATATTCTTTTTAATTTTAACATTCAATAATCACTCCTAATATAAAACCTTAATTTCTGCTTCTTGAGTACTAATAGATTCTATTTTTAAATCAAAGAATATATTAGATTGATTAGTCATTGAGTAGCTTGAATTTTTAAGATCAATAATTGAACTAGTATTAGTAAATAATGCTAATGAATTAACTATATTCTTTTTAGTTCCGCCATGACTTTCAAAGGCATATTTTCTATATGCAGGATTTACAATCATATCTACAAATAATGATTTTGTAGTTGAATTATTATATACAAAATCCATATATTCATTATATGTTTTTCCATTATAATCCTTTGTCATTTGGGCATTGATATGTAAAATTCTTATACCACAAACTGGTAAAAGATCATGAACACCACATATTTGTCTTACAAATAGAGTTGAAGGATAATTTATTGGAGTATCGTGTGTATTTAAGCCTGTGTTAGTATATAATTCAACTAAGAAAAATTCACTATAAATACTTAAAGGCTTTGTTTTAGAAATTAAAATAACATCATTAGATTCACTAAATGGCTTTATTGTAAAAGAATCACTACCTGATGTAGGATATGAAACATATGGATCAATCCAACCTAATAATATCTTATCAATAGTAGACATTTCTCCTTGGTTTGCATCCATCATACCTGCAGAATATATTCCGCCACTACCACCAACTGATGTATCTGAATCATAATAATCATCTAAGCCTAATAGATGTCCTGTTTCATGAATATATGTATGTGCATCATATGTAATATCATCTAAATAATATAATTCAAGTTCTCTATTGTATTTTTTAGCTAGATTCTTTTCAAATATAAAATCATAGCTTGCAAAGCCATATGACCAAGGATATTTATTATCATATTTTTTAGATTTATTTTGTGTATATGTTACATATGCCCAGTAAAATGTATTATCAGAATAATTAGGTTCTATATTATAAATCATCCATACTGCATCTATATAGCCATCATTATCATAGTCATAATCACTATAATCAAATGTAGAATCATATTCATTAATAAATTCATTTAAAATTAATGCTGATCCACTATCATAATATTTATCCTTATTCATATCATAAGATTCATAATATGATGGTTCATATTTAGGTGTAAACCAGCTATTAACAACATCAAATTGTAAATTTAATTTACCATTACTAGTTTTTTTATAGTAGCTACTTACTGATTCAAATCCAGTTTCAAGTGATGTACCATTAAATGTTTTATTAATATTCGAAATCATTTCATCAGTAGTATTTCCACCTAGATTAACAGGCACTACTAAAACCTTAGGAGATCCTAAAGATGGTAAGCAACGCTTTTTAAAATATGGACCATTTCTCTTAATATTATCAATAAAATGATATCCATTAGAAAAATATGCATATAAATCTAGTGATTCTTCTTCTTTATAAATAATATCATTTATATCTAATGTTTGATATGAATCTTTATATGTCCAACCACCAAAATTTAATCCTTCTTTTTTAGGATCTTCAGGGAATATAAAATTCTTTCTATTTTCAATTGTTTCAGTTTTATATATAGTATCATCAACATAATAATTTATTGTAATAGATTTATTAGGTATTTTAGTTGTAGTTGAACCTTCATTATAAATTGTAATTAATGAATTAATATATCTACATGAGCTTAAAGCAGGTACTAAAAGTACCATTAATAAAATAACAAATAAATAAAATCTTTTTTTCATTTAATGCACCTCTTTTTTTTCATCAAATGAATACATTTCTTTAATTCTATTATATTCAGATTCGAATTTTAAAATTAAAGAATCAATATCTGCATTAGAAAAATCAAAAGGAATCATATCCTTTATCAATTTTCTTTCATAATTATTATAGGCATTAGGACTCTTTAGATAATCATTTAAAATTAATCTATTATCCTCAAAAATACCATATCCATTTGCTTCTTGTATTATTAAATTAGACATACATAGGCTATCATCAATTGGAATTGATTTCTTAACAGTTAAGCTAAATTCATATCCATCCGCATAATCATAATAGAATTTACCAAATTGATTTTCTAATAAAAATGTTGTTTGATATTTACTAGCATAATCTACACTATCTTTAAATTCTAATAAACCATCTACATTTTCAGCATCTGTAATTAATTCAATATTACCTGTTGTTATATTAGATAAGTGATTACCTGACGCTCTTAATAATACTACTATTGAGATTATTAAATCCTCCATAGAATTTCTAAAAGGAACCATAAATCTTCTATTTAATTTAGATGGAAAATCTATATAATTTAATTCAATTTCATAAAAATAATATTTATAAATATATGTTAAAACCTCATAACATGTTTCAAAATCTTCTACCCTATAAGCTTCAGTGAATTGGTCACATAAAATAGGATCTACAAGCTTAGGGTTTAAAATAAATCTTAAAACATATAATCTATTAGTTAAATATTTATAAGATAAATTATTCTTTTTTAAATTTTTATATGCTAATAATTCTTTAAATTCATCATTATGATTAATTAAATAGCTTTTAATATAATCCTTGAACCTATCTTTTTTTTGTTTCATATAACAATTCACCTAAAGTATTATACCATATTTTTTACCTAAATTTAAATATTCATTACTTTAATATTATCTAAAATTATGTTAAAATCATTAAACGGTGATATTATGACAGAACTTTTATCTCCTGCAGGAGATTTCTTATCAGCAAAGGTAGCATTATATAATGGATGTGACGCAATTTATTGTGCTTCTGAAAGATTTGGTGCTAGAGCCTATGCTAAAAATTTAACAATGGATGAGCTAAAGGAATTATTAATTTTAGCTCATAGCCTAAATAAAAAAATATATGTTACTGTTAATACAATTGTTAAAGAAAATGAATTAGATGATTGTATTAAATATGTAAATGAATTATATAAGCTTGGTGTAGATGGATTAATTTTAGCAGATTATGCACTTATTACCTACGTAATAAATAATCTAAAGCCTATGGAAGCACATATTTCTACTCAATCTGGTGTTAAGAATTTAGATGATGTTAGATTCTTTGAAAATTTAGGTGCAAATAGATGTGTTATTGCAAGAGAGGAATCTATTGATAATATTAGATATATTAAAGAAAATTCTAATATGCCTCTTGAAATATTTGCTCACGGAGCATTATGTGTATCATATAGTGGTGGATGCTTAATGTCATCACTTCTTACATTAAGAAGTGGAAACAGGGGTAGATGTAGCCAAAATTGTAGAAGGGAATATACATTATTAAAAAATGGTTCTCCTCTTGATAAAAAAGGCTTTTTCTTATCAATGAGAGATCTAAATACTTCTTCTAATTTAAATAAATTATTAAAAATAAATGTTGATTCACTAAAATTAGAAGGAAGAATGAAAAATCCCGAATATGTAAAAATAGTTACATCTGAATATAGAAAGAAAATCGATGATAATAATTATAATCCTAAATTATTAGATTCTATTTTCCATAGAAATTATACTAAAGGCTTTTTATTTAATGAAGATAAAGGAAATATTGTAGATATAAATAAAAAAAGCAATGAAGGTGAATTCATTGGTACAATAAAAAATAAAAAAGGAAATTTAACTTTAGTAAATTTAACAAAAGAATTAAATGTAAAAGATAGAATTAGAATTGAATTAGATAATAATGATTATTATTTTACAATTGATGAAATGTTTAATCAAAATAATAAATCAGTTATTAAATCTATTGGATTAACATACCTAAATATTTATAAAGATATTAAACCTAATTCAAAAATATATAGAATGATAGATTCTACTATTGATATAAACTATGACAATAAATATAAAAAAGGAATAACTATAAATATTTATGGTAATGCAGGTGATAGATTAAAGTTAACGACATCTATTTATGGAAAAAACTATGAAGGTTATTCAACTTTATTATTAGATTATGCTAAATCAAGACCAATTGATGATGATACATTATTTAAACAATTAAATAAATTAAATGATACTTCTTTTTATCTAAAGGATATTAATAATAATTTAGCTGATGGCTTATTTATAACTATCGCAGGAATAAATGAAGCAAGACGTGATTTATTATTGAATATCAAAAAAGATATGCAGCATGAAAGAATATTAAATAATAATATAGAAGAAATTAATAAAATAAATTATGAAGATGAAGATTTAGAATTAACTGCATTTTGTATAAATGAAAGTCAATATTTAGCATTAAAGGAAATGGGAATAAAAAATATTTATTATAAGAATTACGCTCCTTATGTTGGAGAATTAAAAGATATATCTGATAATGAAATATTAGTTGGCAATTATGGTGGATTATACAAATATATGTCTAAAGAATTAATTGCAGATTATTCTTTTAATGTTATTAATTCTAAAGCCGTATATGAATTACATAAGGCTGGTTGTAAATATGTAACATTATCATATGAGGCATCTTTAAATGATATTATTAATATTAAAAACGAATATGTAAAAAAATATGGTAATAATCCAAATCTTGAGATGATTGTCTATGGTAGACAAAATCTTATGACTTTAAAATATTGTCCATTAAGAAGATATAACGAATGTGGTAAATGTAATCAAAATAAATATGAATTAAAAGATGATTTAGCTACATTTGGAATATATCATGATAATTGTATTACTCATATTGTTAATGAAAAGCCATTAAATTTAATTGATGATTTAAAACAAATAATTCCTAATGTTAAAAGAATTAGATTACAATTCACTTTAGAATCACCTGATGAGGTAAAAAGAATTGTTAGTGAATATAAAGAAAAGCTAAATAATATCGATACTAATAAAAAATATTTTGATTCTAAAAATAATACTAGAGGTTATTTCAAAAGAGAAATATTATAAAAAACAGGTCCTAAGACCTGTTTTTTATACTACATTAAGTAATTGAGTATAAGCTGATAAAATATCAATATTATTTCTAAAATCTTTAATTGCCTCAGATAAAAATACATCACCTTTTCTTTCTAAAAAGGCAATGACTCCACCTGTAACAAATACTGCTCTATCATAATTGTATTTGCTGTTAGGTAATGCGTCAAAATATTCTTTTATTCTTTGAGTTAGCTTCATAGATAAATTAGATAATCTTGAAATTTTAACATCTACTTTATGATTTGTAATCAAATCTTCAAAAATAGATAATATTTTAAGATAAAAAGACTTGGCATTTGTAAATATTATGTTTAAATCTTTTAAATGCTCCATAATATAATCAACAGTTCTATTAGAGATAGTTCTTCTAAAATCATCTAAATCTTTAAAGTTTCTATAAAATGTTGATTTATTAATTCCTGCTAAGTCACAAATCTCTTTGATTGTATACTTCTCATCTTTAGAGCTAAGTTCCATATATGCAGAGAATATTGCATTTTGTGTCTTTAATACTCTCTTATCCATATTTTGTCTCCTTTAAAAATATATTTTTAATTTACAAAAATTGAAGATAAATATATAATTGTATTGTATCATAAGTATCATTTTTTTACAAGATGATACAGAAAGGAGTAAACATGGAATTCGTAAAAAATAATATTGCTAAATGGGCTAGTGCACTAGTTATTTTAGTAGTTGGTATTCTATGCATTGTTGCAGGTGCTGCATCTGGTGAAGCTGAAGCTAGTGCATATGAAGGAATCTCAATTACTATGGGTGTAGCTTTACTAGTTGTTTCAGGCTTAGTTTTAGTTTTAGCTTTAGTAGCATCTATTATGTCTAAGGGTGAAACTAAATTTGGTATTGCTGCAATTGGTGTTAGTGTTACATTAGCATTAGGTATCTTCTTTATTGCAGATAGAGGACTTGGAGGAGAGCTAATTTGGTTATTCTTAAATTTTGTTCCTTATGTTTTAATTGTTGTTGGAGCAATTATCGTATTAGATGCAATCTTAAATATTGTTTTTGCCTTAGTTAAGAAAAACAATGTTAAAGCAACTATCATTGCTGCTATTGTTGCAATCGTACTTGCTGCAGTTGCAATTATCCTAGGATGCTTAATGATTGGTAATGATCCAGTTATTTCTAAAAAAGCTCAATTAATAGTATTTGGTGTATTATTAGCAGTATTTGCAATATTTGCTGCATTAGCAACTTTTGTAACTATGCCTACTATTAAAAAGACAGTAGTTATCGAAGCTGAAGTAAAAGATGCTGAATAATAAATAATAAAGTCACAGGCATTAGTCTGTGGCTTTATTTTTATCTTCTTTTGCTTCTTCTTTTAATTCTGTTCCATATCTTAGCCTATCTTCTTTAATAAGCTTAATTACTATATCAGCAATCTTTGGATCGAATTGTGTTTCTTTACATCTTTCAAATTCAGATATAATCTTTTCTTTTGTATAAGGCTCTTTATATACTCTTTTTGTAGCCATTGCATCATAACAATCGGCACAGCATATAATTCTTGCAATAAATGGAATTTCTTCACCCTTTATTCCTGTAGGATAGCCTCCACCACCATATTTTTCATGGTGATATTTTGCACCATCAACAATATTTGGTATTGTTGAAATACCTTCTAATATTTTGGCTCCTGCAGTTGTATGAGTCTTCATTATTTCAAATTCTTCATCAGTTAATCTACTAGGCTTATTCAATATTGTACCTGGTATTGCAATTTTTCCAATATCATGTAATAGAGCAATATAATAAATATTTTCTACCTCTTCAGGTGATAAGTTTAATGCCTTAGCAATTTCTCTTGAATAGATTCCTACACGCTTTGAATGACCATTTGTGTATGAATCCTTAGCATCGATTGTTCTCGCAATTGCTTCAATAGATTCAAGAGTAATAGCTTTATATTCATTCATTCGCTTTTCAGCTTTTCTAATCTTATTTCTAATAAATAAGAATATTACAAATCCTATAACTGCAACAAATACAATTCCAACAATTACCCAAAATAGAGCATATTCGAATAAATATTTTGTTTTAGTTAAACTAATATTAATATCATTACTTCTATTTCCAAATTCATCTACTGCATATGCGTGGAATGAATATTTACCACCATTTAGGTATGTATATGAAATATTTAAATTATCGTCTGATAATTCAATGTAATCTTTATCGATTCCTTCTAATTTATAATAAACTTTAAATCCTTTATTAGGTCTAAATGCTAATACTGATAAATTAAAATCAACACGAGATGAATTCTTAGGCATTTTTATATTATTTCCATAAGAACTATTACCATCTATATCAACTGAACTCATCGCAATTTTAATAGTTGCAGCTTTATCATCATGCTTATCAAAATCATAAACAAATACACCATCAGATGTTTGGAAATAATAATCATAATTAGATTCATCATAATATCCAAATGTACTATTTAAAATTGTTTTTAAACCATTTGTTGAATCTAATATTTCATAATTTTTTAATGTATTAAATTCATCTAAATTACTTGAATCAAATGAATCAGTGATATAAATTTGAGTTTGAGTAACTATTACATATTTATATGTTCCATCAGCAAGCTTAACTTTATTAATTTCAAATATAGAACCTCTAACATAAGGAACAATTATTTCTGTATTTTTAGCTTTTCCATCTACTTCTTCATAACAAAATAATCTACTATTTAAATTATAATAAATCTTATTATCATCAACTATAAATGTTAATACATTTAATGAAGATGTATCTTCTATATCAAATTCTATAGCATTATCTAAATCATGACTAATTTTAGTCATTTTTTTAGTAGTACTGAATAATATATCTCCATCACTTGCTTCTTTTATATTTAATACTGTTTTACCACAGTTATAAACACTATATTTAAAACCATCAAATTTAATGACTCCACCATTATAATATCCAATCATTAAACAATCATCAAAAGCTCTTAGACATCTTGCAATTAATAATATTGTTCTATTAAAATCAACACTTGAATCAATATTTAATAATTCAATATTATTATCATCATTAACAAAATCATTACCATATATTTTTACATTCTTTGTTACAGGATCATATTCTAATAATCCAACATAAGTTATTGCAAAATATATTTTATTTTTAAATACTTCTACATCAGTAAACGTCCAATCTGATTCAATATGGTTTTCTTCAATATAACTATTGAATGCCTTCATAATAGCATTTGAACCATCACTATCTTCTACAATCTTTTTCTTTGTTGTATCGTATTCGTGAACACCAAATCCACCTACAAGATAGATTATATTTCCATATCTATCAATTGAATTTATACCTCTAGGAAGCTTTTTAGCACTTCCACTATTCCAAATAGCATCATCAAATAATAAATTTAATAATGCATTTTTAGTAATATAACATAAACCTGATCTAGATGGTTTTCTACATGATACCCATAAATTATTTTCATAATCAATTAATAAATCAGATAAATATGCTTTATCCTGTAATGTATCGGCTACTGTATAGCTTCCTGTTTTAGAATCTACGCAAAATACTCCGTTTTTATCAGTAGCAACAAATATTACATCCTCATGAGCAGAATATAAAAATTTATTTACTTGTCCAAATGGTATAGAAAATTGATTATCGAATAATTTTTTATTTTTCAAATCATATCTTGTCATACCAGGATTAGCAGTACCAATTAACAATACATCATTATAGATATAAATATCATATGTTGCTTCATTTAAATATATTACTTCATCATCTTCACTAGATACTACACCTTGCATTGTAGCGTAATAGAATCTATCTTTATATACGGCACAATCAAATACTTTTATATCCTTTGTTGGACCATATAATGTTGTTGTTTTAGTATTTAAATCATAAATGATTAAACCATCAATACTTGAAATATATAATTTTTTATTTGTTTTATCTAATTCAAGCTCATATAATTCAATATCAGCAGTTTGATTTAATTCTTTCTTTATTGATTCAAAATCGATATTAACTACATGGAATTTATAATCTTCATATACGAATACATATTGCTTATTTATCAAATATAATGTATTACCATCATTTGCTAAAGCACGGACATTCATAATGTCATATGTAACTCCATCTTCTGTGAAGTTCTTATATGTAACAAAATTCTTTGAATCATATCTAGTAAGACCAGAATACTGTGCAATCCAAATGTATCCATCTTCGGTTTGGCAAACAGCTTCAGCACCTGAAACATCTAGGTTAACTTCTATTTCTGTTTTATCACTTAAATATGATTCTGCAGAAACACTAGTCTTTAAAGATGTTAAAGAAAATAATATTAACATTGAAAAAATGAAAACTAAAATTTTCTTTTTCATACTGCTTCCTCCTCTAAAATTTTAACAACTGGATAATATATATTTAATTCATTATAGCATAATTTTTTAAATATGAAAATATTTACATATTAAATATTATATTTACGTTAATTGGTTAATTACAAAAGTAAATTACACTATAAATATTATATTTATAAAAAAACTAGAGAATAAACTCTAGCTTTTAATGTATAATTCCAATCCATCCAAAAATATTAATTATAAAAAATGATATTAAAGATATTATGAATAGATAACCAAATATCTTTTTCAATATTTTAATTGGATCTTTTTTAGATTCGTATCCTTCAACATAAGCAAAATGATCAATTAATAAGAAAAATACATATAATAAAAATGATATACCCATAATAACGCCTATTATGATTAATATATTTGTTATCATTTATTAATTTCCTTATCAATTAAATAATTAATTTCATTTGATAAATCATTTAGCATATTATTTACAATGTCTACTAATTCTAAATATTCTTCAACAAATGGTAAATCGAATAATTCATTTTTCTTATTATCATATTCTTTTTTTAATTCATGATAAATATTAATTTGATTAAATTCTTTAGCATTTATCATTTTCTTTTGAATATCTTTTAATTCTATAAATTTATCATTTATCTCTTTATTATTTTTAATATATGGTTCTAACTCTTTAATTCTTTTAACCTCTTCTAGATTGTTAAAATAATCAATTATTTTATCCTTAGTCTTCAACTAAATCACCTATCATAAACCAAGTTTTAGCTTCTGTTATTTTTACATTAACAATTTTACCAATTAATGATTTATCATTTGATTTAAAATGAGTTAGTTTTAAATTAGGAGAATATCCACAAAGCATTCCTTCTCCATTTTTAGATTCTGAATCTACTAATATTGGAACTACTTTTCCAACAAATCTTTGATGTCCTCTTAAATATCCTTCGTTAGTTTTTTCAATTAATCTATTTAATCTATCATGCTTTTCTTCTTCAGTTATTGAATCTGGCATTTTTGCTGCAGGTGTACCTTCTCTTTTTGAATAGATGAATGTAAATGCACCTTCAAATTTTGCTTCTTCAACAAGCTTTAGTGTATTTTGGAATTGTTCTTCAGTTTCATTTGGGAATCCTACAATTATATCTGTAGTAATTGAAATATCAGGTACTAATTCTCTTAATTTATTAATCTTTGACATATATTGTTCATATGTATATTTTCTATTCATAATTTTTAATATATCATTATCACCTGATTGAACAGGTAAGTGTAAGTGTGGCATTACACTCTTACAATCTCTCATTGCTTCCATAGTCTTTAAATCAAGATCTCTTGGATGGCTTGTTGTATATCTAATTCTTTCAATTCCTGTTTTATCTAGGTCATATAAAAGATCACCAAATGTATAATCTGTACCTAAATCTTTACCATAGGCATTAACATTTTGACCAAGTAATGTAATTTCTTTATATCCATTTTTAACTAGGTCTTTTACTTCATTTATAATATCATCCTTTTGTCTTGATCTTTCTCTACCTCTTGTATATGGTACTATACAATAAGTACAGAATTCATCACATCCAAACATAATATTAACCCATGCCTTATGTTTTGATTCTCTTACCTTAGGTGCATCTTCTAATATTAATCCTTCATTAGATAACACTTCAACTACTTTAGCCTTTGATTCGTATGCTTTAGAAATTAATTCAGGTAGGTGATGTCTATTATGAGTACCAAAAATAATATCTACATCATATGATTCGATAATCTTTTTAGTTGCGTTTTCTTCTTGTGGCATACATCCACAAATTCCTACAATCATATCAGGATGTTCTCTTTTTCTACCCTTTAATTGGCCTAAGACACCCCATATTCTTTGTTCTGCATTTTCTCTTATAGCACAAGTATTTAATAATACTACATCACTATTCATAGGATCAGTTGATTTTTTATATCCTACACCCTCTAATATACCTGCCATAATCTCGCTATCAGCTTCATTTCCTTGACAGCCATATGTAAAAATATAATATGTTTTATTTAAACCTAATGTCTTATATTTATCTTCAATTTTATATCTTACTATAGATACATCTAAATTTCTTCTTAGTTTTGCTTCTTTTAAAGAAGGCATGCTTATATTTATCTTTTCTTTCATAAAAATCACCAAACGTATTATACAATATATGAATTAATTATCAAGGTTATATTCCTTAGAAAATCTAATTATTTTATTAGAATTTTCATTTAAATCTAAAATGACACCATTTAATATATAGTTTTTATCACTAGATACTTGAAGGGGTTCAAATAAACCACTTCTAAATCTTTTAATAACCATATCCTTATCATCGCCTATAATAGACAATTTAGGACCACACATTCCCATATCAGTAATATAACAAGTATTATTATAAACCTCTTCATCTGCAGTTTGAATATGTGTATGAGTTCCTAATACGGCATCTACCTTACCAGAAAAATCATAAAAGAAAGCTCTTTTTTCTGATGTAGCATCACCGTGAAAATCAACAATTATATAATCAGATTTAATTTCTTCTAATAATCTATCCATTGTTTTAAAGGGGCAATCTAGTGGTGTATATGTATATACTCTTCCTAGCATATTTACAAGTGCAATAGTTTTATCATTATATTTAACATATAATATTTCTTTTCCTAAATCTGCATTTAAATTTGCAGGTCTAACAATTGTTGCATCATTAATATAATCTTTAATTTCCTTTTTAGAAAATGTGTGATTACCCATAGACATTGCAGCTATGCCTAATGATTTCAATTGCTTATAATGCTTTTGACTTAAGCCTTTTCCACCTGTAACATTTTCAGCATTAGCAAATACCATATTAATTTTATATTCTTTTTTTATTTCGTCTAAGTGGTTTTCTAATATCTTAATAGTATTTTCACCAACTATATCACCAAAATATAAAATACGCATTATTTTGCCTCCTTAAAGAATAAAGAGTGAGATAACTCACTCCTTTGTTTTTATTTTGCAACGTCTGTTGCTCTTGTTTCACGAATAACAGTAACCTTAATAGTACCAGGATATTGTAATTTCTCTTCAATCTCTTCTTTGATTTGACGTGCAATAGAGAATGTAGATAAATCATCAACCTCTTCTGGATTAACAATTACTCTAACTTCACGACCAGCTTGGATTGCAAAGCTTGATTGAACACCCTTAATGCTATTAGAAATAGCTTCTAGGTTTTCAAGACGCTTAGTATAGTTTTCTAATGAATCAGATCTAGCACCAGGTCTTGCACTTGATAAGGCATCAGCTGCAGCAACTAATACTGCAATTATTGTCTTAGGTGCAACATCTTCATGGTGAGATGCGATTGCATCAACAACTTCTTTTGGTTCATGATATTTATTTGCAAGCTCAACTCCGATTTCAACATGGCTACCTTCAATTTCATGGTCACATGCTTTACCAATATCATGTAATAAACCAGCTCTTCTTGCAATAATTTCATTTTCACCAATTTCAGCAGCAAGCTTACCTGCTATCATAGCTGTTTCAATAGAATGTGCTAAAACATTTTGTCCATAGCTTGTTCTAAAATGTAATCTACCAAGAAGCTTAACTAAATCTGGATGGATTTTTCCAATACCAGTTTTAAATACTGCATCTTCGCCCATTTCACGAATAACCATTTCAACATCGTTTCTGCATCTTTCAACAACTTCTTCAATTCTACCTGGATGGATTCTTCCATCAGATACTAAAATTTCAAGTGAACGTTTTGCAATTTCTCTTCTTACTGGATCAAATCCTGATAATACTACTGCCTCAGGAGTATCATCAATAATTAAATCAACACCAGTTAAAGATTCGATTGCTCTAATATTTCTACCTTCACGACCGATGATTCTACCTTTCATTTCCTCAACAGGAAGTGAAACTGTAGTAACAGTAGACTCCCCTGCTGTTTCACCTGCATATTTTTGAATAGCTAATGCTAAAACATTTTTAGCTTTAGATTTAACTTCAAATTTAGCTTTTTCTTCTTCGTCTTTGATGTAGGCAGCAATTTCTTGTTTCATATGCTCATGAACATCATCCATAATGATTTTACGAGCTTCCTCACGCTTAAGACCTGAAATTTCAACAAGTTTTTGTTCTTGTTGCTTTAAAATTGCCTCAATCTTATTATTTTGTTGTTCTAATTCTGCTTTCTTTTCATCAATTTTTTGCTCTTTTGTATTAAGTAATTCTTCACGTCTATCTAGATTTTGACTACGACGATCTAATGTATCTTCACGTTGATTAAGCTTGTTTTCAAGCTCTACAACAACATTTTTTCTCTCCTTAATATCATTTTCAGCAGATTGCTTTAATTCAGCAATCTCTTGTTTAGCTTCTGTAATTGAATCTTTTTTCTTTTTCTCTGCTTCGGCTTCTGCTGCTTCAATAATTTTTTCAGCTTCAACCTTGCTTGCTTCTACTGATTTTTCATTTTTCTTTGATTTAAGAAATAATACTAATCCTAAAGCTCCAAAAATCAAACCCAAAACAATAAGTGGAATGGCAACAAATAAAGAATTAAATTCTAAAAATACCATTTTTGCCTCCAATTATTATATTATCGTAGTATAAAAACCTACTCTTTTATTATACGTTTTTTAGTATTGATAGTCAATGAAAAATAGGTAATAATATAATATATATAATATAATAATTATATTGTAAATTTATAATATAATTTGATATAATAATAGTAGTTTTATTAAATTAGAGGTATAGTTTATGAAAAAAAGTGAAGAAAATACTGAAAGAACAAAATTTAAATTTGGTAGAAATCCTTTAAGCTTTCTAATAGTTTTAGCAGGATTAGGAATAATATTATTTGTTGCATCTACAATATATAGTTATACATCTACATGGAAAAAATATAATATTACTCCTTTCGTTACAGTATTAGGAGAAAATCCTACTGATAAAGAAAAAGAAAGATTAGATAGTAATCTTCCTTCTAATTTCGAATTAAAAGAAGCTGATAAAAATAATACAGTAACTAGAATGGATGGAAAAGATTTCAATGTTTTTGATTTAAGTGTTGAATGCTTAGATTTTGGTCAAACAACAACTTACAATGCTAAATTTAGAACAAAAATTAAATGGAATGATAATACATCTAAAAAAGCATCTGTTTTAAGACCATTTGATGATACTAACAAAAATGTTAAAATAGCTTATTGCCTAGGTGCTGATTGGGTAGGCTTCTGTAAATATTCATCTTCTGTATTATCTTTAGAGGTTAAATCAGATTGTGAAGAAAAACAATTCTCTGATTCATTTGTTGAAGGAACTAATTTCTTCCCTAAGACAGCTAAAACATTCCCTGGTAATATAAAGGTTAAAACTCCTAATCTTTATGTATTCTTACATTTCCAATATGAAAATGATGGATTAAAAACTGAAACATATATTTTAAGATATACATTTAAAGAATATCATACTGAAAATACAATAGGTTATATAGGTTAAAAAATGACGGATTTCAAATCCGTCTTTTTTATAGCTTATCATCATTAATTGCATCATTAACTGCATCTTTTATAGCATCAGGTTCTGCATCTAGTGAATCATCTTCTATTATTAATTTTGATACTTCAGGCTCAGGGTCTGAAAAATACATTCCCTTATAGCCTTTTTTTCTAACCTTAAGTAAGAATATTACTAAGAATAATACTGATACACATAAAATTAATATATTAGATATACCCATTGATAATCCTGCACATAATGTTGGATTATTTCCAATTGGAGTTGCATGAAATATTAATAATATAATAATTCTCGAACCGATTCTAGTTAAATTTAAGACTGTAGATAATTTAGTTTGACCAAATCCATATAATAGACCTAATACTGCAGCATTTATACCAAGTGCTGGAATAGATAAAGAATCAAATACGAATATTTTTCTTATCATATCACTAAATACTTCCATATTTGCATCCTTATTATTTAGAGTACTAAATAAATTAGTAATAGGATTTATTACTATAAATCTCATTAATATCCATCCTAAAAATGATACAATTGATGCTAGTATAAAGGTTTTAATAAATACCTTTAAGGCACGCTTCATATTTTTATTACCTAAATTTTGAGATACAATTGAAGATTCTCCTTCTTCAAATGAATTTGTAGGAGATGTAATTAAACCACTCATATTATTTGATACACCTAAAGTACCAACTATTAATGAGCCCTTAACAACTAATATGCCTTCTTCATGTATATCAGATTTAGGAACTACTTGATTAACACCATCAATATTTACGATATCAATATCCTTCCAAAATCCACTACACATTGCGTTTACAACAACCTTACCTAAGCTCATAACAAATTTACCTAAGAAAATAGGTATTGCAAGTTTTAAAATAGGTAAAACATATAATTTAATAGGCTTCATCATTTTAAATGATAATCTTAATATGTTTTTCTTTCTAAACATAAAGAATAATCCAATTGCAGTTATAACTCCTTGAGCTACTACTGTTGATAATTCAATAAATATAATATCATCAACCTTAAAGCCATATACAAATAGGCAACTTAAGCCTAATTTAACAACTAATGAAACAACATTTACAACAAGAACAATTCTTGAATTACCTTTAGCCTTTTCAAGACCAAAGAATACATTATTTAATGATACAAAGGCTAATTCTAGCATTTGTAATCTAAAGAATCCAACTCCTATCATTCTTGATTCATCAGGTATCTGACAAATCATTAATATAGGATCAGCAAGAGGAATAATTATTATCGCAACAAGTGCTGATACAATTAGTGCCATTAAAAGTAAATTAGATGATGCACCTCTAGCATTTTTAACATCACCTGCACCATAATATCTCGCTACTAATACTCCTCCACCTGCGGCAAGACCTGCACCAAAAGCTGAAATAGTTGCTTTTATTTGAGCAATTGATGATACGGCATTTTGAGCTGTAGATGAAATAGATGCACAAATAATTTGGTCTAATACTGTATACCAGGAATTAAACATCTGATAAATCATAAGAGGAATACAAATTGCTAAAATAGTTTTCCAAATATTACCCTTTAAAATCATATTCCTTCTTTCAACTTCAGTCATAATCTTAGTCGAGTAGACAAGGCTCGACATTCCCTCTCTTTCATTTTATATTGTGTTAAAA
>CAMOUB010000021.1 GCA_946626345.1 uncultured Caryophanales bacterium
GGATTTTTGGGGTTATGAGTACTAAAATACACTTTAAATAGAATTTCCTAATAAACAAAAAAAGGAACTGGCGAGCAGTTCCTTTTTCTCATTTGCAGAAACAATAATCGATATGTAAGGACTTAGCTACTTCTTAGAAGCGCAATCATGATCATCCTTGTAAAGTATAAATAATAAAATCACGAGGATAATCAGATACTCCATTGGAGTACCTCATCACACTATACGTTCATTGTTTCCTCCGAACGTTTAATAAAAAACATCGCTTATTATCTTCTATTCAAATGTTCCGTGCTAATCACGGTTTTTTTATAATATCATTATTAAAATTTCTTTTCAATTATTTATTTTTTAACAAATTGGTTGTTTTTTGATTATATATAATAATCTATCACTCTATTCTTAAATATATTTTTTAGCGTTCTCATAGCCATATTTAACAGCATTTCTAAACATTTCTTTCGCCTTAGTTTTATTTACAGGAACACCTTCTCCATAATAATAAAGATTACCATATGAATACCAGGCCCATCCATAATTAGTTTTGCCTATATTATTATCATTAAATAAAAATCTTTCATAAGCTTTTTTAGCAAGATCATATTTTTTTAATTTATCATATGACCAAGCTAGCTTATAATAATCTGATTCATAGTTGCCTGAACCAAAAGCTACCAAATAAGAATCTATTGCTAATTCATAATTTTTGTTATAAAAATGAACGTTACCAATACAAAAATAAATCCAATAGTAATCCACATCTTTTAATGTGGCTAAAGTTTTAGCTAACCCAAAATATCTAATCGCATTAGAATTATCTAGTATTTTTTCACAGCAAAGAGCCATTCTATAATAACAAGCGACAGCTACATTGTTAAAGCCAACTGCTTTACTAACCTTCTTATTATCAAACAAATTTTTTTCATATCCATCAGTAACTTCTTTTAATAAATTTAATGCTTTACTAAATTCATTTGAAACAAATAACGAAACTGCATCTTTAAACTTTTTTGTATAAATTTCATCGTTATCATTATTTACAGCAGGAATATCCTTTTTTACTGATTTTTCTTTTTCTTTTACAGTTTCAACTTTTTTTGAATTATTATTTGATTCTAAATACTTTTTTCTTTCTAAACAATAATTTGCATATTCCTTATTTTTGATATCAGGGAACATTCTTTCAATGATTCTAATATCTTTTTCAATTTCAGGAGAATCAAATTTTGTAAAATATTCAGAATGAACCTTTAAAATGCCAACATAAGCACCTTCATTTTTCATGTCTTTATCTAATATTTTATTGTAGATACTTAGCGCTCTATCAAATTGTTCTCGCATACATAAAACATCTGCAAGCTCTAAATCCTTACCAATATCACTTGCATCATCTTTTAATAAACTATCATCTAAATCAAACATTCCTTTATCCATATGAAATCACTCCTAACAATTAATTATATGTTTATTATTTATTTTTAGCCTTTTCGGCTTTCTCGTAGTAATAATCACCTTTTTTATAATCAGGAACACATCCTTTATATCCATAATAAAGATCTTTTAATTTTTCACATGTATCTATATAATATTTATCATTAGATTTTATGTTTTTAAAATAATATTCTAAATTTTGTTTAGCTTTTGTATTATTACGCTTATTATAATAAGCTATACCAAGACCATAATATGCTAAGATATTATTTTCAGTAGCTTTAACATACTCAAGCTTATCAATAGCTCTTTTCCATTGGCCTGTTTCAACAAAATGCATACCTTTTTCAAGATCTTTTGACATTACTGCTACAACAGTTTCAGTAATATTTTTCTTTTCTTCTTTTTCTTTCTTTTCTAAAGCTTTAGTAGCACGTTTTTTTCTTTCTAAACAATAAGCGACATATTCTTTATTTGTGATATCAGGAAACATTCTTTCTATAATTCTGATATCTTTTTCTATTTCAGGTGAATCATATTTAGTAAAATATTCAGAATGAACCTTTAATATACCAACATATGCTCCTTCATTTTTTATGTCTTTATCTAATATTTTATTGTAGATACTTAGCGCTCTATCAAATTGTTCTCGCATGCATAATACATCTGCAAGCTCTAAATCCTTACCAATATCACTTGTATTATCATTTAATAAAGTATCATCTATATCAAACATATTCTTAGCCATATTTTTTACCTCAATTTTAAATTCTCGTAATTTTTTAATGCATTTCCTGCTTCCATAAATTTAGATGCATAGCTTGGAAAATCCTTAAGCTCATAATCAAATCTTTCAAGCATTTCTTTTCCTTTTTCTGCAATGCCTCTACTGACCTCATCTTGAATGACATTAGAAAATCCATATAATGCCTTCGCATAGCCACTATCACTATCTAAAATTACATTATATGTATTATTAAGTGAACTAGCCATATTAAATAAATAATTTGGCCCTTTAATTGAAATCACCTTAGAGGATGATTTTGTACTATTAGATACATAAGATAAGCATTCATCTATTTTAGATACATAAACTTCTGCGTTTTTTGCTCCTGATTTAATATTTTCCATATTAGAACTAAATGTAGCCTTAGATTTTTCAATACTTGATCTTACTGTATTTAAATTACTTGAAATATTATTAACTACTTTTAATGCATTAGATAAAGAATCAGCTTTTCTATGAAGCTGTTGAATTAAGTCTTCAAGCTTTTTTACCATGGTATAAACTCTATCTAATCTATAACCAACATTGTCTTTAGTCTTTTTAAGCATTGCCTTTTCTTCTTCAGTTTGTGCATCATAAATTTTACGCTGTAAATCATTCATTCTATCTTTTAATGATGATATTTCTCTTTTATTAACAGTTATTGCATAATTAGCTTTTGATATTGAATTATTAACCTGCGAAAAAGCATTATCTCCAGCTAACCTTAATATATTACATTTATCTTCTATTAATCTAAATATTTCATCAAACCCACTCATATTGAAATAACAATAATCTATTGCCCTAGTTATTTCATTTGAAAAATCATAGATTTGATCAACACTACAATTAATCATTATTTCACCATCAATCCATCAATATAATTATCAGTTTCGTAAGCATTATAGTTAAATGCTTCTACGCTTATTGACTTATCTAGCTTCACTAAATTATCAAAGTTAACTTTGATTACTTCACTAAATTTCTTAGCATTATTATTTGCTGCTTTAGTATAGGATAAACCTACCTCATCATTCCACCTTGAGCTTATACTTGCCTTTGGCACCTCGACAAATACTGTCTTAGTGGTTGAAGAATAGCTTCCATTAATTCCACTTACAACTTCAAACTCTGCTTGTAATGTATCCATTAGCTATTTCCACCTGCAGCACGAAGTGTATCTAAGAAATCCTTTAATTGTGTTGCAACCTCGCTTAAATAATCCTTTAATTTAGTAGAAGCCTCAAGCTCATGATTAATAGCTTGTATTTTTTGATCCATACTTTGGGCAAATGAATTATAATCAGCTGCATCCCAACCTGTTTTTAATCCTGCAACTGCAGTTTTTAATTTTGAAACCTCATCTTTCATTTTATTTACATAATCTTCTAATTGCTTACTGAATGTTATAACAACATTTTCAATATTTTCTGTATTCGCAATAATTGATGTATTATCTGCCATATGTCATATCTCCTTTACTTAAGTGAATCAATTTTGCCTTTTGCGGCACCTTCAATTGCACTTAATTTTTGTCCTGCTTCATTAACCTTATTGGCTCTTTCTTCTATTTCTTTTCTAATAGAAGCCAATAGGGCATCAATTTTATTAATCATATCCTCGGTTCCTTCTTTAACATTATCTTGCATAGCCTGAGAATAAGCAAAAACTGATTTCATTAAATCCTTATTCAATTCTTCCATTTTAGCTACTGTCTCTAGCATTGCTTTACTAGAACCAATCATTGTACTTCCTGTCCAATTTGCCATTTTAGTCCCTCCAAATGTACATCATTTTTTCAAGACGAGCCCACCAATCTTTTGACTCATCTGCTTCATAATCAAACAATCTAGTTGTCGATCTAGAATTTAGACCATTTAAAACATAACAAATATTAGCATTTAAGCTAGTTCCAACAGATTGTGTAGTAAGCATTTCATAGCTACCATAAATCGCATAATTTCTCATCTGTTCTTGTCCTTTTGAATCATTAACTAAAGATATAATTTGATTATTAATATTTTCAAATTTAATAGATGATGCAAACACAAAGTGTTCGAATAACATACCATTTAAATATAATTGCTTAAATGCTTCTTTAACCTCTAGGGCAGTAAATGTTTCAAATTCTTCTACCTTTTGTTCTTCTTTTGTTGCTGCCGCAGCAAAATTAGCTCCCATCAAGAATGAAGGAACCTTTATTCCACTAGCTGCTAAATTAGATAAATCATTTTTGGCTTTATCATTTTGTTCTTTATCAGCTACTGTTTCTTTCTTTGCCTTAGGCTTTGGTAAGAATTCTTTTGAATCTAACCAATCTAATTCATGCATAATAATTAAATATGGATTATCTTCTTTATTTTCCTTCATATGCTTAGCTAAAACTAATAATTTTCTAGCTATTTCTGTTTTATCTGAAATATATTCAATTTGTTTATTAATGAATGGATATGTATCTATAAGCTTTCCAAATAATTCTTCTTTTACACCAAATCTTGATCCATCCATAAAAATAATATGTTTATCTTTATAATTCTTATCTGCTATTTGATATAAGAATGATAATAATACATTTCTTTCAATTGGACATAAATTTTCGTTTCTACCAAAAGCAAAGAAATTATGACCATTTTCATCTTTTTGATAATCAATATAAATTGTAGCTTCACTACTACTTGATTGTCCTATAGCTAAAGGACGATAATTCTTAATAATCTTATCTTGTCTACTTGATAAGAATTGTTCTTTAGAATCATAATCTCCTTCAGCATCAATTAATCTTCCTTCAATCTCTTCATTCCATGGTAAGAAACTATCTAACCTTAATTCAGCACTAGATGTTCCACCAATGATTGATTGAATGTGGGCTTTTGTATGCTCAGGATATTTTTCCCTAATAGTTTCACAGAATTTTGCCATTTTATTAGGATCTCCTGCCCATGCAAATTTAGCAAATTTAGGAATCTCTCCATTACTAGATACATAAGCAAGACCACGATAATCATCTTTAGGGAATACTGATAAATCAAGATTTAAGCCTGGGAATATCTTATTAATAATATTCTCATCATTTTTGAATGCTATCTTAGTTGATATTTGAGCAAATGCATCTTGTGGTAGGCCCTTTGTTGCTTGGCCTGAGAAAATAATACCAATACCAAATGCACGTGCTGTCTTTATTATCTTTGTAATACCATCTTGAATAGCACCTTGAAGCATTGTAGACTCATAGCTATTACCAGCTGTTTCACCACCTGCAAGCATTGATTCGTATTCATCAATAATTACATAAATAAGTGGCATCTTTTTACTAGGGTTAGATTCATTATATGATTTGAATTTACCCATTCTATTTCTCTTAGATTTTAATTTTTGAATGTAATTAATTATATCTAGAGCATTTTCTGGTCTTGATTTTAATGATAAATATTTGATGTGAGGAATATACATCTTTTTACCATATTGATAATCAGCAAATTCAGTTGCTTTGTCAGCTGATTTAAAGTCTATTACGTGAAATTCTAATTCATCAGGTGAATATTTATATGCACCAGATAAAATAATTTCATGCATGAATGCTGATTTACCACAACCAGTACCACCTGTAACTAATACAAATGGATATGGTGGTTTTTCTGTTGATGCTCTTAAAGAATAAACTTCACTACCAATTTTTCCAAGAGGAATTGAGACCACCTCATAATGTGGTAATTCTGGCTTATCTTCAAGTAAATTATTTAAAACAAAGCTAGATGCTGATTTTAATCTCTTTCTCATCAATTCGATATCATCAAAATTATAATTAGCTTCTTTCAAAATAAAATCATTACCTTTAATTTTTAACTCATTTTTATCTAAGGCATTTATTGTATATTCTTCAGGAATTTGAAGAGGTGAAACCTTAGTGTTATAACCAACTGTTAATTCTTTGTTTTCACCAATTATTAAAGCTAATACGCCTACATTAGCTCCATCTAAAATAATATTTTCAAGTTTCTCTTTAATATCTGGATTTGTAAAACCACTTGGATAGTCTTTAATGACTAAGAATATATATCTAAGTGGATTATCAGGATTTAAATTATTATAGTCACCAATAGTTCTACATACACTCTTTCTTACTGTTTTAAATGTACGTATTCTATTTCTAACCTCATCATTTAATGCTTTAATTAAACGAATAGTTTCTTCTTCATTATCAGCTACATCGCCATTAAAAATATAATCACTACTAGCTTCTTTAATAAAATCAACTATAGGAGCAAGCATAACTTCTCCATCTTCTCCTTCAACAAAAGCAACCTGATATGACTTTGATTCAAAATTAATAAATGATCTTAAAATCAAATCTTTTAATCTATCCTCAAATTCTACATTACGTTTTAAATATTTCTCATTAGAGTTGATTAATACAACATTTTTACCATCTTTTGCCTCAAGATTTAATTCAACTCCCTCATCAACTTCAAAGCCTAAGTTACTTACATATTTAATAAATTCCTTAGATGTAGATTTCTCTACAATTTTACCTATATTAATTGTATGAGAAAATTTATCTTGATTTTTAATTTTATCAAATGCGTCATCTAAATTGCATTCTCTAATATCAGTTGGAATATTATTAAAATATAAGACAATATCTTCATTTAATTTTTGATATTCGGCATTTAATTTATCATCTGTTCCTTTATTTTTTTCAGCCTGTGATGCTGCTAATTTTTTAGCCTTTTCAACTTCTTTTTCCTCTAAGCTCTTAATATTATCAATAATGGCATAAAAGGTATTTAGGGCAACACCTAATCTAACTAGCATTTTAGAAGAAGCACTTACCATTAACTCTTTTAATGTTTCATTGATTGTCTTAACAGCTTCTTTTGAAATATCAAGTGCATTTTTATAATCATAATCTAAGCTTCTATCTTCATTTTTTACATAATATCTTCCATTTTTAAATAATAAAATTGAAGAATTTTTACTATTTAATCTTTCAAATACTATATTTAGCTTTTCTAAAAATACCTTCGCACTAGAAATGATCTCATCAGCATACAAGTCTAAATCAACCTGAACGCAATCCTCTCTTAGTGCCTTAGATTTTGATTCTAATTCTAAGAATTTTGCTAGAATTTCATCGTAACTTTTCATTATTATCACTTCCTAGGAATCGTATCATATTATTATATATTTTATCATAGCAGTATTTATTAATAAATAATTTTGCATTATTATTTAAAAAATATGTAAAAAAATTCAAAAAAACCACTATTTTATAGTGGCCTTAATGCTTTTTTCATTCATATTTAATTTTTTCTATTTCTTTTATAAGAAAGCTTGAATTAATTACTGGATTGTTACACTTTTTGCGTGATCAACAATCGTCTTCGTATTATCAACTTATAATCGATAAGCTTTGAAATTATTCTTTAAACAGTTTTCGGTGTTTTGAAAGTTTTTGTTTCGGTGTTTTGAAAGTTTTTATTTCACTTTTTCCACTTTTTCAAAATAGTGGAATTTTTGAATAGTTTTCTGCAAAATAAAAAGCAGGGTGAGAAGTCCTGCTTTCCATATTTCTTTGCAATTATAATAATCAAACAATTAACGCTTAGAGAATTGTGGTGCACGTCTTGCTTTCTTAAGACCGTATTTCTTACGCTCTTTAGCACGTGGATCACGTGTAACTAAACCAGCTGGTTTTAAAGTTTGACGATAATCTGGATTAACTTCCATTAATGCACGAGTAATACCTAAACGGATAGCTCCTGCTTGACCAGTTATTCCTCCACCAAATACGTTAACTACAACATCGAACTTGTCAGCAGTTTCAGTTAACTCAAGTGGTTGTAATACGTCTAAACGTACTGCAGCTGATGGGATATAATCCTCGAATGCACGACCATTAATAGTGATTGTACCCTTACCTGAACGTAAGTATACACGAGCAACTGAGCTCTTACGACGGCCTGTACCTAAGTATTGAACTAATTTCTTTGCCATTTCTTATATCCTCCTTATGCCTCTACCTTGAATTCAACTGGCTTTTGTGCCATATGTGGATGTTCAGTTCCTGCATATACATAAAGTTGTTTTCTCATTTGATCGCCTAGCTTTGTATGAGGTAACATACCATATACAGCTAATTCAACCATCTTTGTAGGTTGCTTTGTCATTAACTCTTTAGCAGTTAATGTCTTAAGACCACCTGCATAGTCTGAGTGTCTTCTGTAAAGCTTATCGCTCCACTTCTTACCAGTTAAAACTACCTTGTCAGCGTTAATAACGATAACATTGTCTCCGCAGTTAACATTTGGAGTATATGTTGGCTTATTCTTACCTCTTAAAAGAATAGCAACTTGAGTAGCTAATCTACCAAGAGTAAGACCTTTTGCATCAACTACGTACCAACCGTGTTGAACAGTTTGATTATTTGCCATGAAAGTTTTATTATTCATGTTATTTTCCTCCTAAATTTATAAATTAATATTTAGGGCAATGTGGATAATTGCTTAAAAATGTACCGTATAGTATTTTAACCTATATCATTACAATAGTCAAGTTTTATTTTAAAATAAAGATATTGCTGCATTGATATAATAAAAAGCTCCTCTTGGGAGCCTTTAATTAATCTTCATCTTCGTCTTCATCTTCATCTTCGTCTTCATCTAATTCTTTTGATTTTAATACATATTTATCAATTGGTTCAAAAATAACATAATAAATAGGAATTGTTATAAATAATACCCAAAGTGGATGCCATAATTCAAACTCCATGCCTAAATAGCAATATACTGCAGTAACTAATAACGGATAAACAAATTTAGTAAATTGCTTTTTCATTATGGCTTCTGCAATACTCATAATTGCTGGCATTAAAATCCATAATACCCATGATACATACCATGCGTTTGCTAAAAATGACCATAATAAATATGCAGTTAAAGTTAAAAGTGCAATAGAACCATCAATTACAGATAATATAGCTGCTTTTTTCTTATCAAATTTAACTTCTTCTCCATTCGCATTTAATGCTTTTAAATGTCCATTTTCAATTTTTAATGTTTGACCTTCATCATCAGTAATACTTAGACTATCCTTTTTATTATTTTCTTCCTTATCTATTGTTCTTTCCCTTATTTCATCATCTGTTTCATTATCATATAATAATTCATCTAATGACATATTATATAGTCTCGCTAAAATAATTAAATTATCTGTATCAGGTGATGATTCAGCTCTTTCCCATTTAGATACAGCTTGTCTTGATATTCCAAGCTTATCAGCTAATTCCTCTTGTGAATAGCCATTTTCTTTTCTTAATTTTTGTAATCTGTTTGCAATTTCAATATTCATAAACTTTCTCCTCCTAATTACAGCTTTAATCTATCAAAAACATTGGTTGCAAACTACCAAATCTAGTTTGAAAAGACGCAACTATCAGTTTCTTTTTTAAAAAAATGGCTAATTTATCACACTTTTAGGTATTCTTTTAATATTTTTATAACTTCATCAAAAGATACTTGTCTATTACACAAATCCTTTATTTTTGCAGAGCCTGGCATGCCTTTTATATACCATGCTACATGACTTCTCATCTCTAAAAGAGCTAAATGTTCGCCCTTTAGATCTAATAACAATTTGTGATGCCATAAAATGGTGTCATAAATTTCTTTATTATCAGGTCTATCAATTAATTTATTATCATCAAAATATGCATTTAATTCTCTAAATAAAAAAGGATTACCAAGTGCTCCTCTTGCTATTGCTATAGCATCGCATCCTGTTTCTTCTAACATTCTTTTTGCACTATCAATAGAAACAACATCACCATTTCCAATAACTGGTATTTTTACTGCTTCTTTAACCATTTTTATATATTTCCAATCAGCATTACCTGAATAAAACTGACTTCTTGTTCTACCATGAACTGTAATTGCTTGTGCACCTGCAGCCTCAATTTTTTTAGCAACCTCAACACAATTAATTGATTCCATATCCCAACCAATTCTAATTTTTACAGTTACAGGCTTTTTAACAGCATCAACAACTGCTTTTACAACATCATAAATCTTATCAGGATCTTTTAATAAAGCACTTCCTGAACCACTCTTTATTACCTTTAATACAGGACATCCCATATTAATATCAATAATATCAGCATCACTATTTAAATCTATATATTTAGCAGCATTAACAAGTGAATCCTTATCTCCACCAAATATTTGCATTGAAATAGGATGTTCTATTGGATTTACCTTAGTCATACCAAGTGTTCTTTCATTTTTAAATCCAATAGCTTTATCTGAAACCATTTCAGCCATAACTAATCCAGCATTCATTTTTTTACAAATAATTCTAAATGCCTCATTAGTAACACCAGCCATAGGAGCTAAAACAAATTGATTTTTTATTACAATATCTCTAATTTTCCACTCCATTTATTTCACCTAATATTTCTTTTAATTTTTCTGTAGGTAAACCAATTATATTATTCAATGAACCTTCATATTTTTCAATTAAGCATCTACCTATACCTTGTATTGCATATGCTCCTGCCTTTCCATAGCATTCACCACTTTTAATATAATTATCTATATCAATATCATTTAATTTTTTAAAAGTTACAAATGATGTAACATAAGTGTTATAAATCTTATTATTATAAATCACCGCAAGACCAGAAATAACCTTATGAGTTTTACCTGATAATATATTTAAAATTCTTCTAGCATCTATTTCATCTTTAGGCTTACCAAATATTTGATTATCTAGACAAACTATAGTATCACACCCAATTTGAATATAATCATTATATTCTTCTTTATTTACCATAGCTTTCTTTAATGCTACCATTTTAACATTTTCTTCTGGTGTTTTATTCATATCCATTGATTCATCTATATCAAAAGATTTTTGAATAAAACTAACACCCATACCTTTTAGCAATTCTACTCTTCTTGGAGACGCACTTTTTAAAATTACATTTTTCATATTATTTATCCTGATTAATTACATATTCATGGAATATCTTATCAAAAGATGGATATTCTCTTTTTAATGATATAACTGAGTTATTCTTAATAAAGCAATGCTTAGATTCTGCCTTAACCATTAAATCATTTGTTGATCTATCACGAATCTCGTATTCTAATTCTAATTTTATTCCTGTGTATTTAGCAATTCTAATATAAATTATAACTACATCATCAAATTTAACTGGTTTTTTATATTCAGCAGCAATACTTACAACTGGTGAAATAATACCTATTTCTTCCATATGTTTATAGCTTAAGCCTAATTTATCTAAAAAATATACTCTTGCTTCTTCTAACCATCTAAAATAATTTGAATGGTGAATTACACCCATTTGGTCTGTTTCATGATAAAAAGCTTTTCTTTCATATGTAATCATAATTAATATCTCCTTTTAAATCATTTTCTTTACTATTATACTATAAATTTATTGATACTGTCATTTATTATTTAGCATTAATTTCTTAATTTATTGCTTTTATCATATTTTATATGATATAATCAATAAGTATTTTAAAGGAGGCTTTAATATGGCAGAGAAATTATCAGATCAAGAACTAGCAAGAAGGGCAAAGCTAGATAAATATAAAGAATTAGGCCTAGATCCATTCGGACAAGCATATGATCAAAAGAATCATAGTCAAGAGGTTAAGGATTTAGCTAATACTGAAATAAATGCTTTTAAAGAAGCTAATAAAAATTTAGATGAAGAAACATTAAAGAATAGCTTACATGAATATTTAGAAAAGAAAAATATTTGTGTATCTGTTGCAGGAAGAATTATGTTTATACGTAAGATGGGTAAAGCATCATTCTTCTCAATTCAAGATAAAGAAGGAAAAATTCAAATCTATATCAAAAAAGATACAGTTGGTGAAGATAACTATAACCTATTTAAGATGGCAGATATCGGAGATATCGTTGGAATCGAAGGTAACATTATGCTAACAATGACTGGTGAAGTTACAATTAACTGTACAAAATATACTCACTTAGTTAAATCATTAAGACCATTACCTGAAAAATTCCATGGTTTAACTGACCTTGAAGAAAGATATAGAAGACGTTATCTAGATTTAATTATGAATGAGGATTCAAAGCGTGTTGCAATCCAAAGACCAAAGATTATTCGTGCTATGCAAGAATATTTTGATTCTGAAGGATTTATTGAAGTTGAAACACCAGTATTACAAAATATTCAAGGTGGTGCAACAGCAAGACCATTTATCACTCATCATAATGCTTTAGATGCTAACTTCTACTTACGTATAGCTACTGAATTACATTTAAAGAGATTACTTGTTGGTGGTCTTGAAAGAGTATATGAAATTGGTAGAATCTTTAGAAATGAAGGAATGGATAAAACTCATAACCCTGAATTTACTACTGTTGAATTATATGAAGCATTTGGTGATCTAGAATCAATGATGAATTTATGTGAAGGCGTTATTAGACATGCTGCAACTAAAGTATTCAATAAGGAAGAATTCATTAATCCATTTGATACTGAAGGAGAAAAAATCAACATTGGTAAACCATTTAGACGTGTAACTATGTGTGATGTTATTAAAGAACAAACTGGTGTTGATTTTAAAAATAATAATTATACATTTGAAGAAGCTTGTCAACTTGCAAAAGAACACAATGTTAAAGTTGAACCACATTTCATTTCAGTAGGTCATATTATAAATGCATTCTTTGAAGAATATGGTGAAAAGACATTAGTACAACCTACATTCTTATGTGGTCATCCAATTGAGATTTCACCATTAACTAAAAAAGATCCTAAAGATCCAAGATTCGTTCAAAGATTTGAATTATTCATTGGTGGAAAAGAATTCGCTAATGCTTATACAGAATTAAATGACCCAATTGATCAAAAGGAAAGATTCGAAGAGCAATTAGCTGAAAAGGCTGCAGGAAATGATGAAGCTAACGAAATGGATACTGATTTCGTTGAATCATTAGAATATGGTATGCCTCCTGCAGGTGGAATTGGTATCGGTGTAGATAGATTAGTTATTTTCTTAACTGAATCTCAATCTATTAGAGATGTTATTTTATTCCCACAAATGAAGACTAGATAATATGCAAGAAACTAATACTATATTTGAAGATTATGAAGCATGGAAAAGAGAAAATAATAACTTAATTACTACTCTTGTAAAAAACAAAAGTAAAACAATTGAGCGTTTCTCTCCTGTTTTAGCTGTAGTTGATTATTTATATGAGAAAAATTTAAAAGAAAAGCTATCTAATGATGAAGAATTAATCTTTTCTACAGGATTTGATTATGTATATGATCAGTTTCAAATAATTGAATCACTATTAGAAGATAATTTTAATAACGATTTTAAAAAACTTGAAGCTTGTGGCCAAACAGTTAATCTATTGCTTTATATTAATGATTTTGAAGCTGAAATAAACTCAGATGATAAATTAAAACAAGACATAAAAAAATTAAATGACCTTGAAGATAGTGTTAATAAATATTTGTCAAAGGGTATTAATGCTCCTGACGAATATTTCGCATTATTAGATGATATTACTTATTCTATCTTCTCTAAGAATAATATAGAAATACATACAGTAGATCAAATATTTTATGAAATAGCTATTGAATATGGAATCTATTCAGATGAAGAATTCATTAATTTTGATCCTATTAAATTAAAACAAATATCATAAAATAATAAAAGGGCCTTACTTAAGGTCCTTTTTTGATTCTAATAGAGTTTCATATTCTTTTTTAAGTTTAGCACCTACACAAGATAAATCTCTTTCTTTAACTAAAGTAAATGCTTTTTCAACCATTTCCTCAGGCTTTTTATCTAAGCACTTCAAAATTTGCGTTTTAAAGCCTTCGTTTTCTGTTGCCTTAAGACAATCAACTGAATCAGTTAAATAGTCAAATGCGCCAATATCCCTAATAATAACAGGACATTTGCATGCCATTGCTTCTAGCAATACAATTCCTTCTGTTTCCTCATAGCTTGGGAATAAAAAACAATCTGCAATATGAAGCATTTTAATTATTGTTTCCTGAGGCTTATATCCAGGTAATATAACATTATCTGTTTTATTAGATATTGCTTTATTTATTTTTCTTGTATTCATTAATTTATTCTTTGAACCAAACCAAATAAATGCAACATCAGGGAATAACTTAGCAATTTCTATATAATCATGGAATCCTTTACGTTCAAACATCCAGCCAATTCCCATAACTATCTTTTGATTATCCTTAATTCCAAATTGATGTCTTAATTCTAATTCTTCTTCTTTTGATACAGATACATTAGAATATTTATTAATATCAACACCATTAGATATATTTGTTACAGGACATGTAACAAACGGATATGCTTCTATTAATCTTTTAGAATATGGAGTAGGTGTAATAATTTTATCAGGTAATGAATAACATTTTTCAATACTTGAATAAATAAATGGTTTAATTAATTTCCAAAATGCAAATGAATTAGCAAAATCCTCTTTTGTAGAATGTCCATGAACAATTACAGGGATTCCTAGTTTTTTACATTTCTTGACTAATCTTCTAGATTTCTTATAATATGTATTAACATGAGCTATATCATAAGTATCCTTTTTATTAGTAGTCCATTCTATACCATTTAATTCTAAAGCTTTTTTTTGATGTTCTAAAGCTCTACCAATTCCACTTTTTCTTATTAATTTTTCATTTTCAAAATATAATAATACTTTCATATAATCACCAATACGATTGAATTATAACATAAGATTTATAAAATTAAAATAATAGCTATTTATTGCTTCTTGTATTTAGAATATTTAATAAGATAATATACAAGCATTAATAATCCAATTAAAATTAGTAATCCTGATATTGATAAGACAAACCATTTATGAACATATAAGAAATCAATATTTAAATTATTATATAAATAATATAAGAATAGCTTTTCAACTAATACTAGATTAATTAATGCTGTAGATAATGCTAATACTTTAATAGCTCTAGTTAATATATTTGCGTTTGCTCTCTTTTTAAAATATCCTTTTAATGAAATAATAAATAATATTATTAGGAATACAGATATTATTATATTAAATGTAAGGCCATAATCCTTTGGCTCATCATTTAATGTAATAATATTAGCAATTAAAAAGAAAACTGATACAACAAACAATAAAAGTCCCATATTTCTATATGTTTTATATTGTGTATGTAAATCTGAATCTATATTCTTAGCATATAATAGCTTACACAAAAATATAGCAAATGTATAAACACCTGATGCCATAAATATTAAGCCAACAAAAAAGCCTGTAACTAATTTATAGATTGCAGATACTAAAGTAGCTATCGCACCAATAGCTGCTTTAAGTTTTTTCATCTTAAGTTTTTTATTTCTTGCTTCACTTTTATTCTTTACTGCCATTTTTTCACCTAAAATAAGGGATAGGTCTGACCTATCCCTTATTATTATACCTTTAATTTGTTAACGGTTCCATCTGGATTTGGATGTTCATCTAAATATTTTCTAATTTCTTGTGCTTTACCAGCTTTAATACCTGGCTTACATTGATTTAGATTTTCTGCAACCTCTGAAACTATTGCTTCAGCATATCCTGCACATCCAGGATATCCACATGCACCACAGTTAGCGTTAGGTAAAATTGCTGTTATATCCTCAACTCTTGTATCGACCTCAACATGGAAAATTTTAGATGCTATAGCTAAACCTAAGCCAAGAACGATACCAAGACCAGCTAATATTAATACTGCATATAATATTGTCATTTTTTTGATTCCTCCTTAAGTTCTTCTTCAATCTTTTTTAAATCAAACTCCTGATGTATTTTACAATCAGAATTACTGCACGCTAAGCAATTTGATTCTTCAATCTTCAAATGCTCACATCCCTTAGGGACTGGAGTTCTTCTATTTACAATAAAAGTAATAATGAAGATTGCTGCAATTATAGCAATTAAACCAATTGCTATAAATAGATATGGATTAACTGCTAAAAACATTTTAAATTAATCCGCTAAAGCCTAAGAAGGCCATTGCCATTAAAGCTGCAGTAATTAATGCGATAGGAATACCCTTGAATGCTCTTGGATTATCAGCAGCATCAAGACGATATCTTATTGTTGAGAAAATAAATATAACTAATGCAAATCCTACACCTGTACCAATAGCATTTGCCATTGAATCAGCAAAATTTAATGCTTGATCTGTGTTACCTTGTGCAACACCAAGTACTGCACAGTTTGTTGTAATTAATGGTAAATATACACCTAATGATTTATATAATCCTGGTGAATATTTTTTAATAATCATTTCAATTAATTGAACGATAGATGCAATTACTAAGATATAAGTAATTGTATCCATAAATTGAATATTAGCTAATTTTAATAATTGATAAATTGGCCAACAAATTGCAGATGCAACAATAATAACGAATATTACGGCTGCACCCATACCTAAAGCACTTGATGATTTTTTAGAAACACCAAGGAAAGGACAAATACCATAGAATCTTGCTAATGTAACATTATTTATTAACATTGCATTTAGTATTGCAAGTAAGAAAATTATTACATAATTCATATTATATTGCCTCCTTTACTTCAGGTTTAAGAATAGGAGCTTCTTTTGATTCAGGAGCTGATTCAACAGGAGTGTCAGCCTTTTGTGCTGCCTCTTGTGCTTTTTTAGCTTCTTCTTCAGCTTTCTTCTTTGCTAGCTCTTCAGCTTTTTTCTTCTTTAATTCTTCAATTCTAGCTTTTTCTGCTGCTGCTTTCTTATCATCTTTAATATTCTTATAGCAAGCCATTACAGCTAATACTAAACCAAGAGATAAGAATCCACCTGCAGATTGAACGAAGATTGATAATGCATATTGTTCAGGGAATATATGTAAGAAGAACGCTCTTCCAATTGGGAAATATACACCAAATGATAAAGCACCTGTACCAATAAATTCTCTAATAAATGCAACTATAACTAAAGCTAGTGTGTAACCTAAGCCTGTACCAATAGCGTCCATAAATGAAGCTACAGGACCATGCTTAGAAGCAAATGCTTCTGCTCTACCTAAGATTATACAGTTAACTACGATAAGGGATATAAATACGCCTAAACTACTATATAATGCAGGGATAAAGGCTTGGGTTAGCATTTTAACAATTGTTACGAATGTAGCAATAACTACAATATAACAAGGAATTTTAACTTCACTAGGAATTATATTTCTTAAAAGTGAAATTAATACATTTGAACCAATTAATACTAATATAACTAGTATTCCCATACCAATAGCTGATTCTACACTCTTTGTTGTAGCAAGTGTAGGACACATACCTAAAAGTGATACGAATACTGGATTTTCTTTAATAATGCCTGCTACAAAGGCTGCCTTTTTAGTAATTGTATCTTTCATTACTATGCTGCCTCCTTTACATCATTTAAAGCAACTAAAACTAAATCCTTAACTAAAGTTGCACCATAAGTTGCACCACATTTAACATCAATATTTGAAACCTTATCAGATGTTAATGATCCAACCTTTTCTGAATTACTCTTTGAATATGCACCGATATGTACATCAGTTGATTCACTTGATGGATAACTGCTTGATACATGATTGTTTACTGTTGAAGCAAAAGATTGACCATTTTCAATGAATTCAACTTGGCATACTTCTTTTTCTGCATTAATACCAACCATTAATGTAATTGTACCATATGCATTCTTTCCTGTAACCTTATAGATTGTACCTAATACATTATCACTTGAATCTTTAGCATAAATAATTTTAAGGATTGCAGAATCTTTATTTTCTAAATCCTTTGCATCTTTTGATTCACTCTTTGATTCATCATATGCTTCAAAGATTTCCTTACATGTTTCTAATTCAACCTTTTTATCATTAGATGAAATAATAGGTGATGTAACCATATTAATAAGTGCAATTAATAATGCACATACTAGTGAAATTGTACCTAGGGTAGCTGATATCTTAATATTTTTCATTAGAACCAACCTCCCACTACTGAAGCAGATATTATGCATGCTGCAATAATAATTGCAACACCTAAGCCTAAACATTGCTTCCAAGTATAAGTATTCTTACGTCCACGCATGAAATGATCAATACATGGAGCTAACATATTAACAATTAGAATAGAGAATGCTGCACCTTCAGGATAAGCACCAGATACTCTAATAAATGCAGTTATTACTCCGGCTGTTGCACCATAAACAACTCTACCAAATTTTGATACTGGAGATGTAACAGGGTCTGTAATCATAAATACTGCTGCGAATAATACACCACCAGCTAAGCATTGGTATAACCACATATTGAATAGATTATCCATTTGCTCATTTTTAATAGCAAAACTGATGCAAGCAACAAACATAATTACAGCAAATCCTAATAGATAGCTTAATGCAGCACGTAAATCTGCACTTCTTCTTGCAAATAGATAAATTGCACCTACTAAAATACATATTGCTGAAACTTCACCCATTGAACCTGGAATATTACCAATAAACATATCTAATAAGCCATATCCAGAAATGTTACCTAAATTACCTTTAGTTAATCCAAGTGGAGTTGCACCTGCAGCTACATCGAATGTAACTTGGCTAGGATATGCTTCATTTAATTTTGAACCGAAGCATATTGCAACAAATATTCTACCAACTGCGGCAGGATTAAATACATTCTTACCTAATCCACCAAATACCATCTTGCCAATTACCATACCAAATAATGCACCAACGAATACAACATATGGAGCACATCCTGCAGGTAATATCAATGCGTATATTAATGCGGAAATTGTAGGAGCTAAGAAGTTATTAATTGTATAACCTTCTTTTAATTTATCAAAGCCATCTTTGCTAAACAATTCTTTAAATTTCATGCCCTTAGGCCATTTAATGAACATGTTGGCAATTAATTCAGAGCCAATCATTGTTACTAAGCTTAATAATAGCACATATATTGAAGACCAACCATTTTGTATCATCGCAAATACTGTGACAGGTAATAATGCAATGATTACATCTGTCATCATTCTTGCAACTGAGACAGGCTTTCTTATATAAGGTGCTGATTGTGGAACTAATTTCATCATCTACACCTCCCTATTGTGCCATTTTCTTTGCCTTACGGCAATAATCTGTTAAATGAATTTTTGATGTACATGTATATGAGCACATACCACATAGAATACAAGCTTTAATATTTAATTTAGTCTTTAAAGCTTCTTTATCATTATTCTTTACAGCATTCATAATTTGAACTGGCTGTAATCCTGCAGGACAAGAATAAACACATGATGCACATCTAACACATGGTTCTTCTTTTTCCTTCTTTTCATTTAGAATAATACAAGATGTACATGTCTTAGTACAAACAGCATCATCTCTTACTAGGTTAGCACCCATCATTGGTCCACCTAAGATTAATACTTTGTTTTCACAATCATCTGTGTATCCACCACATTGATCAATGATTTCTTTTAATGATGTACCAATTCTTAAACGGAAGTTTGATGGAATTTTAATACCATCACCAGTGCATGTGAAGTTTCTCTTCATTACTGGTTCATTCCATTTAATTGCTCTCCATAAACCTGCAATAGTTGATACATTAAATACCATAATACCTAATTTTGCAGGTAATACACCAGCTGGAACTTTTACGCCAAGACCAGTTTTAATCATTTCAATTTCCCAACCTTGTGGATAATAATTTCCTACACGCTTAACAAATACTTGTACGTTAGGGAATCTTGTTAATTCTGCAGTTAGTGTATCATATAAATCTTGATATTTTTTCTTAATACATATTACTACTCTTTTTGCTTTAAATGCTTGTTGAGCATATAAGCATCCTTGAATAATTCTTCTTGGGTGCTCCATAATTAATCTATGGTCAGCAGAAAGATATGGTTCACATTCAACACCATTAATACAAATAGTATCAATAGGATCTGTTGTTTGGAATTTAATATATGTAGGGAATGAAGAACCACCTAAACCTACAAGTGAACAATTCTTTGTAATTTCTACGAAATCTTCTCTTGTTAATTTAGCAATTTCTTCATCTGTTCTTTCTTTTATAGATTCATCAAATGTATTTTGCTTATCATTTTTAATTTGAATAAATTCAGTTAATTTACCACTTCTGTGGAATTTCTTAACTATATCAACTACTTCACCAGATACAGTTGAATGAATAGGTTGTTCAAAGAATGGACCTTTTCTTAGTCCTATTTTTTGACCCATCTTTACCTTATCACCAGCTTTAACATAAGTCTCACCTTGTCCACATCTTGCATTTGTTATAGCAATGTAGACATATTCAGGGTCAACATATCTTATTGTTGGTAAGTTATTAGTCAGATGTCTAATATTAGCTATCTGCCTTGTTTTAGCAATCATGCTATTTCCCCCTTTTAGAAATTAATATTAGTCCTCTAAATATGGATGCTTAGCCATTAAAGCAATAACATCATTTCTTACTTCATTTAATACTTCTTCATTATCTTTATTTCTTAATGCTTTATCAATGAATCTTGCAACCATTCTTAATTCATCTTCTTTGAAGCCCCTAGTTGTAATAGCAGCTGTACCTAATCTTAAGCCTGAAGTAATTGTTGGCTTTTGAGTATCATTAGGAATAGCATTCTTATTAGCTGTAATATTTACTGAATGTAAAATATTTTCTGCTTTCTTACCTGTTACACCTACAGAACCATAAATATCAACTAAGATTAAATGGTTATCAGTACCACCAGAAACTAAATTATATCCAAGTTTCATTAATTCATCAGCTAAAGCTTTACAATTCTTAATAACTTGAGATGCATAATCCTTAAAGCTTGGTTCTAATGCTTCTTTAAATGCTACAGCCTTTGCTGCAATAACATGCATTAAAGGTCCACCTTGGCATCCAGGGAATACAGATGAATTAATCTTCTTTGCTAATGCTTCATCATTAGTTAAAATTAAACCACCTCTAGGTCCTCTTAATGTCTTATGTGTAGTTGATGTAACTATATCTGCATATTCAATTGGATTTGGATGTAATCCTGCAGCAACTAAACCTGCGATATGAGCCATATCTACCATGAAATAGCATTTACGACCTGCTTTTTCTGTAACTTTATCTGCGATTTCTCTAAATTTCTTGAAATCAATAATTCTTGGATATGCTGATGCACCTGCAACAATTACATTAGGTAATTCATTTAATGCAATTTCTTCTACCTTTTCGTAATCAATATATCCATTATCCTTTAAGCCATAGTTAACTGCTTTATACATTTTACCAGAGAAGTTAACACTATAACCATGAGTTAAGTGTCCACCTGCATCAAGTGACATACCTAAAATCTTATCACCAGGCATTAAAATAGCATTATAAGCAGCTAGATTAGCAGATGCTCCAGAATGAGGTTGAACATTTGCAAAGTTTGCATTGAATAATTTGCATACTCTTTCAATAGCAATTGTTTCAACTACATCAACGTATTCACAACCACCATAATATCTTTTTCCACTATAGCCCTCAGCATATTTATTAGTTAATACTGACCCTTGTGCTTCAAGTACTGCACGAGATACGAAATTTTCTGAAGCAATTAACTCAATATGAGTTCTTTGACGATTTAATTCATCATTAATAGCAACTGAAATTTCATTATCAAAATCTTTTAAATGTTGTTTATTCATTATATTCTTCTCCTTAATTAATTACATACAAGTATTATAACATATAAAAGCGTTTACATAAAGAATATATTTCAAGATTTTCGTATTTTTTCGAATAATTTTAGAAAATATATATTTTATAAAAATATATAAAATAAACTACGAAAATTTTAGTGTTCTAATACGTTTTTGCATAAATAAAAGTGCTATAAAAAATAAAAGGATGAGTTTTCTCATCCTTCAATTAATTATTCAACCCAAGAAATGATTGCCATAGGTGCTGAATCTCCTCTACGGAAACCAGTCTTAATTACTCTTGTGTAACCACCGTTACGGCTTGCAAACTTAGGAGCTATTTCAGAAAATAACTTTTGAACTGCATATTTTCCTTCTTCATCCTTTTCAAAACGAATGAATGAAGCAGCTTGACGACGGCTAGCTAAAGTATTTGTTTTACCTAAAGTTACCATCTTATCAGCAAGTCTCTTTAATTCTTTTGCTTTTGTAAGTGTAGTCTCAATTTGACCATTTAAAATTAAATCAGTGACTAAATCACGAAGTAATGCTTTTCTTTGGTCTGAGCTACGGCGTAATCTACTGTATGCCATAATTCTATTTCTCCTTCAGACTAATTTTTCTTGAAACCTAAACCAAGGTTTTCTAATTTTTCCTTAATTTCCTTTAAAGACTTTCTACCAAGGTTTCTAACCTTAATCATGTCTTCTT
>CAMOUB010000022.1 GCA_946626345.1 uncultured Caryophanales bacterium
TCTTATTGTACCATTAGGGCTTTTCCACATTTCTGATAAATTATATTCTTCAACTCTTTGCTTATTTGGTGTAATAGTTGCACACTTAACAGCTACACCATATTTTTTTGTTGCTATTGCTGAATCAATAGTAATTTGATCCTTTGTTCTTTCTCTTTCCTTTAAGCCTAAATCATAATATTCAGTCTTCAAGTCGACAAATGGAAATAATAATTCATCCTTTATCATTTTCCATAAGATTCTTGTCATTTCATCTCCATCCATTTCAACTAGTGGAGTTACCATTTTAATCTTTTCCATAATTTCACTACCTCCGAAATCACTTTTGATTATATATTAATATTTATATATTTTCAAAATATTTTTACAAAATCAAAAGCCGACTTTTAAATCGGCTTTTTAATATATTAATTATAAAACAGTTATTCTTCCATCTACACTAGAATATTTAGTTTTAATATCACCTTTTAATTCTTCTACAATATAACGAACTACTGCCTCATAATCAAGCATTAAATTTTTCTTTATAACCTTACATTCCTTAAACATAGAAGCTCCATCTCCACCTTCAAGTAATAAATAATTATGGCTTGAAACTGTATATGTTTTATTTAGATCAATAGCTTCATAGCTACCATTTACTAATACATATACATCCTTAACTCTTCTTTTACCTGTAACTTTTACAAACATACCATTATCATCAATTTCAATAGATGGGCTAATAGATGTATCAACACTAAATTTTAAATTAGATACACTAGGGAAAGCTCCATTTTCTCCATATGCCTTTCCATCATTTTTATAATCTTCTTTTACAGCTCTTGTTGAATATTCTAAATAATCTAATATTTGACTACCCTTAGCTTCTATAACACATAATGTATTTCCAAATGGGTGGATTTTCATAATATCTTTAAATGTTAGATCCCCTTCATTTAAATTATCTCTTATTCCTCCACCATTAACAAATGAAATATCTGCAAGTGTATTATAGCTATATGCATCAGCAATTAAATTACCAATTGCTGTTTCTCTTGATCTTACTAATCTAATTCCATCCTCATCTGTTATTTTTAATGTATGATTTGATGTTGCTAAAACCTTATTTCCTAAAGTTTCCACACTTGAATTAATCTCTGATATAAAATCATCAATTTCTTTATCCTTTTTACCATATTCTTTAACTAAAGTGTGAGTAATATCTCCATTTGACTTTATTGTAATATTCCCAAATTCATTTAGCTTATATCCTGCATCTAATATTGGAATATCTTTTCCATCCTTATTTTTATAATTTTCATTTAAATCTCTATGTGAATGTCCATCTAATATGACATCTATATTAGATGTATTTTTACATAATTCAATTGAACCTAAATTTAGTGGCTCATCATTTCCTAAATGAGCAAGTAATACAACATAATTAGCTCCATTTTTCTTACATTCATCTACATTTTCTTGAACTATTTTATAAAAATTATTTGGATTTGAATAATATAGGTCATATACATATTCATCATCTTCTTTGAATGTAGCAGGCTGAGATTCAACAATCGCTGTAGGAGTTGTAACTCCAACATATCCTACTTTAACATTACCATATTCAATTATTTTATATGGTTTTACATCACCAAGTTTATTTTCCTTTTTACCAGTATATTTAATATTACATGATAAAACATCACCATTAAATTCAGAAATTCTTGATTTTAATTCATCCATACCATAATCAAATTCATGATTACCTAATGTCAAAAGCTCGTAGTCCATTTTATTCATTATATCAATAAGATATTTTCCTTTAGATATAGCACCTATATAATCTCCTTGTAATGCATCACCACAATCTACAAGTGATACATAATCTGAAGTCTTTTCAAGTTCTTTTTTATAAGCACTTACACCACTATATCCAATATTTCCTTCAATTCCACAATGAACATCTGTTGTATAAATTATATTTATATCCTTTGCATCTTCTATAACCCTATTTGTAGTTGAAATTATTTCTGTTATAGATGTATCTTTATTATTATTTTTACATGATACTAATACAAATAAAGTTAATAAAATAGAAAATAATTTAATAAATCTTTTCATATTCTCGCCTGCCTTTATTAAATATAAATTGAATATCCAAAATAACCATTATCAGCATTAACCTCATCAATTAATGCCTTAGCCTCATTTACTCCTAAATTAACTGCTTTATTTAAATATTCTAAAGCCTTTTGATTATCTTTTTTTACAATAGTACCATCATGATAAATATATCCTAAATTATAACATGCTCTACCATTATTAAGAGTAGCCGCTTTTGTATACCACTCTATAACCTTTTCGTTATCCTTAATAGCGTTATTAGTTTGATATAAATATCCTAAATAATATGCTGAATCACCATAACCTGCTTCATAAGATTTTTGATACCATTCTAAAGCTAAATCTAAATTAGGATCACATCCAACACCATTTAGGTAATCTCCTGCAAGCTCAAACATTAATATTTCATTTCCCTTATTAGCATATTCTAAAGCAACTTCAAATGCCTTTTTTAAATCCTTTTTTACACCTATACCATTTCTATACATATTTGTCATCTGCATAGGCGCATATTTATTATTATCTGATGCCTTTTCTAACCAATAAAGTGCTTCATTATAATTTTTAATAACATATATACCTTTAAAATAAGCTTCAGCTACTTCCATTTGTGCTTGTGTATTACCAGCTTTAGCTTCTCTTAACAATTCATCAAAAAGTGTCATAGTAACCCCTCCAAAACAATTAAATTATAATTTATCTTTTAAATATTTTCCATATGATTCTTCTAATAAATCCTAAATTATTAATTAGATAATTATCAATATATTCCATTAGCTTAGGATTAATCTCTTTAGAGAAATCAAAATTCTTTAAAACCTTATAATATTCTTTAAATAATTTATTAACCTTATCAGTTTCACTAATTATTTTTTCTTTAATATCTTTAAATACATTATCATTTTCATCTATTTCAAATATTAAAAAATATAAGAAATTCAATTTAAATTCATCCTTAGGATAATTTACAATTGTATTAATAAAAGAATATTTAAAGCCTTTACTATCCTTTAAGCCATTAAATAATGATTTAAAACCTACAGTAATTAATAAATGATTATCCATTTTATCAAATGATGGAATTGTTTTATAAAATGATGATAATAAATATTTTAAGTAATACCTATTATAATATTCATTTCCATCTGCATTAAACCATTTATTATCATGTATTAATATGCTTTTAAAATATTTATCTCTAAATTCACTATTTATATATGATTTTTTAGCATCAAGACCTGATTTTAAAACATCTAAATAGATTGGTGATTTTTCTTTTTTCTTTTGTAAGAATAAATCTATTTCAAATAGCATATCATAATATTCTAAGTCATTTTCAAATACTAAATCGGGCTTTAAATAGATATAATTACTTAATCTTCTTATGAATGTATCCTTATCAATATAATTATCATCTAATGATTTAAAATATCTATTATAGATTAAAGATGCTTCCTTTAATCTATCATTATTTTCTTTTTTGTTTAGGTAATCAAATATCTTTTCAAAGAATAATAGACTTTCCTTTTTATTCTTATTTAAATAATAATTCTGATATAAATCATCTAGGTAATCAAGTGTGATATTAGTTTCTTTATTTAAGTATGCCTTTGATTTTAAATCAATTAAAATATCATATCCATTTTTAATGAATAATTCATTAATTTCTTTATAATATTCAGGCTTTTTATTTTCTCTATCTAGATATAGATCAATATATTCTTTTCTATTTTTAATAGAATTATATGATTTAATATAAAATCTTATGGCATCACTTGGTGCCATTCTTTCTAATATTCTAAATGTATAATAAATACCAAATGTATCAGTATAATTAATATATTCTCTATCTATTTTTTCTAATACAAAATATAATAATCTACTTGATGCCTTTTTATTTAATTTAGATATTCTTTTAGTAACTAAATCTAGGTAATCTATCTTTTTATTTTTAACACATAAGGAAATATAATATGTTAAATATTCATTTGGTACTATTTGCTTATTATGCTTTTTTATATCCTTACATATCGCATCTAGCAATATATACCATTCATTAAAATAATCTATTCCATTAATATATTTAGCATTAAAAAGATTATATTTAATTAAATAATCATAATAATATGATAAATCAAATGGAGCATTTTTCTCTATTAGATTTAAGTAATCATCTGGTTCTAGATTAATACTTATTCCAAATTTATTTAGATTAGAAAAGAATAATTTAATTATTTCATCATGACTTGAATCTATATAATCAAATACATATTTATAAGCTACTAACATTGAATTATCTATTCTAAATTTATTTAGTGATGTATAAATAGCTGATGCTATTAAGGTATTATTATATTCATAATTAGAATCTATTATTGCTTCTTTTAATTCCTCTGTATTAGTGAATGCCTCTATTTTACCTGCAATTAAATTATTTAGCATAGCAGCTCTATTAGCATCTATATTATGATGATTAATTAATTCATAAATAGTATCTTTATAAGCAATTACATCATCAATTGAATTTAATAATAATGATGATATCATTAATGAATATCTTCCAAGTTTAATATTTGGGAAATCATTATTATTAAAATCAAAATAATAAATATTATTTGAAGTAATCATTCTTTCTTTATTAATACCTATTAAATTAAATGATTGCATATCCTTAAATATACCACCATAGGTATAAGAAATATCAAATAAATAATTATTAGGAAGTAAAAGACCTACAAGTGAAAAATAAAATTCAAAGTTATCTGAATATATAACAATAGGCTTATCATGAATTAATAATAATTCTATAAATGTTGCGATTATTTTTTCTTTAGATGAATCTATTTTATTTAGATCATTTTGAGTAAGTATAGAATCTATTTGACTATTTATTATTAAATCCTTATTATCATTTTCTTTTATAAAATAATCATTTAAAAATGCATTAAAGGGATTAAATGTATTATCTTTAAAATGCATTACCTTTAATGTATATAAATCCTCATTTTCCATAGTTATACCTGAAGGTATTACTGATAATAAATATTTAGTATCATTTAATACAAAAAAGGTAAGCTTTTCTAACTTACCATTTATTTGAATGAAACCATCACTATTAATTAATGTCTTAGCATAATCTAATATATAATTTGTATCATCTTTATTTAAATCATTAGATATTTTAGAATTCTTAATTACAATTTTTTTATTAGATATGGCTATTTTAAATAGTGAAAAATATGCTTTCATTATGCTTCTTTTGCCACTCCAGTGATTTCAAAATTAACATTGCTAAATTCTACAAATACACCATTAGATGCATATAAGCCTGCGTATATATAATTAGCATCAGTTTTAATTAAATCAAAATCAAAGAAATCTTTATTATATTCAATACCTCTAAATATAACATTAACTGATATTTTTTGACCTAATCTTAATATAAGAAATCTAGCAGTGTCTCCCTCCTTATAGAATTCATTTATTACATTCTTTTCCTTTTGAAGCTCTGTTGTTGATTGCCTTGAATAAATAATATTAGTTGAAGCATCTGCAGTAATTAATCCTGCAGCAACGTAATTTGATGAAATAGGTCTTTTATAATTAGCATTTATATAAATATCATCTCTTAATTTAATACCAAATGCTGATTGTCTATTGTTATTATATTTAATTATTTTAGCATCAGCGCTAATTATAAAATTTAGGTTAGATGGTATTTGTTTAAATACAATACATTCTGAATCACCCGATGCCATTGTTCTACCATTTATTCCTTTTGTTCCTACATAATATTTATTATCTGATTCATATGCATATAAATCAAATTCATTTTGGAATGTACCATAAGCTGTACCATATATTTCATCTTTTATTGTTTTAAAATTATCATTTGGCCTATATTCTTTTAAATTAGGCGAATTATATTCAATATATTTATAATTAGGATTTTTAATTAAATCTAATTCTTCTTTTGGTTCACATAAATTTTTAATATGATTTTTTAATTCTAAATTAGTATTTAATATACCTTTTAAAAATAAATATGCTACATATTTAGCACCATATATATTTAGATGTGTTTTATCTACACTATCTATATCTATATCAAGCTTACCATCCTTTTTTATAGCTGATGTTATAGCGTGGTGTAATAATGCTTTTTTATATCCAAGCTCTTTATATAAATTAAGTGTTGGTATAGTTAAATCAATTACTGTTATATTTTTTTCTATACCAAGTTCTAATAGAGCCTTATGATAATTTCCATTTTTTGTATCATGTATAATAGTTCCACTATAGTTATCAGTTTTAGATAATCTTACAACTGGTGTTGAAATAATAGGGATAGCACCTTTTTTTATTGCAGGTATAACATAATTATTATAAATAGAATATTTAAATGAATTAGGATTAGATAATGCTAAATTAGCGCTTGAAAAGCGCAAGAAATCATCATCCTTTTCATCGTTATGTCCAAAGCCAATTAATAGATAATCACCTGATTTAATTTCATCAAATGTCTTTTTATATTCAGGGTCTAATACAAAACTTTTAGATGATCTTCCTGATAAGGCATTATTAATTACTTCTACTCCATCTAAATATGATTCAAGCATGGTAGCATAACCATATCTTGGATATAAATATTGGTCATTAAATTTTGCTAAAGTTGAATCTCCTACAACAAATAATCTCATATATTATTCCTCATATAATTTAGACTTTCTTAAAATAAAGTAATTTGATAACATTAATAAAACAAATAACATAAAATTAGTTATGACTCTAATTAAAATTAAATTATGAATAAATGAATTAAAAATATAGAATAAAGCTACATTTGATAATAATAAAATTAAGCATGTAACTAAATATCTAAGGCCTCTTGTGCCTTTAAATATTTTTCTATTACCATAGCCTATTCCAAAGATATTCATTAATGTAACAAAGAAAAGTGCAATAAAGCTTGAAATAATAGAAAGGTAGGCATAATTAAACCAAGATACATTTTCAAAGCATAAAACAAATGTTATATAAGATGCTAAATCTAATAATAATCCTATAAACATTGGTATACCATATTTCATAGTACAAGCTGAAATTCTTGAGAAATCTCTAACTGGTCTAAAGTGTGATGCTTTATTTTCATTTATATATATTGTTTCAATTGCTATTTCACTTATTGTTATGTTTTCTCTTACAGCCTCTGATAGCATATTCATTTCGTATTCAAATCTAGAGCCTTTAACATTTAGCATAAAATCTAATAATTCTGAATTAAAAGCTCTAAGCCCTGTTTGAGTATCATTTAGATGCTTATTTAAATATAGACGTAATAAGCCTCTTGCGACGTCATTACCAAATGAGCTTCTTTTAGGTACATCATTTTCAAATTTTCTACTACCTAATACTAAATTACCATCATGTTTTAAATAGAATTCATATACTCTTTTTATATCTTCTGGCTTATGCTGTCCGTCACTATCTGCAGTAACAATTATTGAATCTATATTTAAATCCTTTATGTATTTAAAAGCTGTTTTTAGGGCATGTCCTTTACCCATATTTTCTTTATATGAAATTAAATGAACATTAGGTTTTTCCTTGCATTCATTAAATATATCATCATGATTCTTTGAACCATCATTAACAACAACTATCATAAAATCATTAAAGAAACTATTAAGATTGTCAATTAATTCAGGCAAATGAAAATCAGGCTCATATGCGGGAATTACTATTATTAGCTTTCTTTTTGACATAATAATCACCCATCTTTTTTGATTATATCAAAAAGTGGCCTATTTTACAATAAAATGAGAATACAATTGAAAAAACAGAAAGAATTATTGTATAATTCTATTTGTGGTGAGATTATGGAAAACAAACAAGAAATCAAAGGAGAAATTAATAATAAAACAGGTTTCATTTTAGGAATCTTAAGTATTGCTACATTTTTTGTTTGTGGCCTTGGTATTATATTTGGAATATCAGGCTTAATATTTTCTATTAACTCATATAAATCCAAGAAGGATTCACTTGGAATTAAATTATCAATTATTGGAATTATTTTAAATTTAATGACTTTAATTACACTAATAGTTGGTATTTTAGTATTTAAAGATTATAAATAGAAATGCTTCTTGCATTTCTTTTTTAAATTGAAGGAGTTTTGTATGAATTTAACATTTTTAGTAAGTCCTCTAGTTATAGGGATAATAATAGGTGTTACAGTATTTATTTTATTAAATTTATTTATCGCATTTGTATTAGTTCCTTATATAGTTGCTAAAAAGGTATATACTATGCAGCTTGTAAGAACTAGCAAAGAAAAATGGGGTAAGGGCTGTAGTGCACCTGATAATGAAGAACAAGTTAGAATGTTTAATGAGGGTGAATTATGGTTTGAAGAAAATAAAGAATATGGTGTTGATGTTTGGGTTACATCTGAAGGATTACATTTAGTAGGAAAATACCTAGATTTTGGATATAAAAGAGCTTGTATAATTATTGCAGGTAGAACTGAATCATACCTATATTCTTATTATTTTGCAAAGCCTTATAAGGAAGCTGGATTTAATGTTTTAGTAATTGATAATAGAGCACATGGCGATAGTGATGGAATGTATATTGGTGTTGGACTTAAAGAATATAATGATATCTTAAAATGGGGCGAATTATTACATGATAAATATAATAATGAAAAAATATTTATCCATGGTATTTGTATAGGTAGTGCTACTGCCCTTTATGTATTAACATCTAAAAATTGCCCTGATTATTATATAGGAATGGCGGCTGATGGAATGTATACAACATTCTATGAAACATTTAGAACTCACATGAAAGATATGAAAAAGCCAGTTGATCCTTGTTCATATTTTGTTATGCAAAACCTAAAAAAGCATATAGGAGTTGATCCTATTAAAAATGGTCCAATTTATTGTATAGATAAATTAACAAAACCACTTTTAATGATACATAGTAAAGAAGATAAATTCTCACTACCTAAAAAGGCAGAAATTCTATATGAAAAATGTAAGGCACCTAAAAAGCTTGTATGGTTTGATCACGGGGCACATTCACATATTAGAATTAATAATGTAGAAAAATACGATAATGCTATAAAAGAATTTATAGAGGAATATATTAATGAATAAAGTTGCATTCATGACAATTGATGTAGAATCATTATATGATTCAGAGCTATTAAAAGATAGAATGCAATACGATATTAAATATAGTTATGAATCATATTTAAAAATATACATTGATTTATTAAATAAATATAATATAAAGGGTACTTTTTTCGTTTTAGCATCTTCTCTATCAAAAATAAAGGATATATTAAAATACGCTATAGATTCAGGCCACGAAATAGCTTTACATGGACTTGATCATACTTCTCCTTTTGAAATGACAGATGAAGATTTTATTAATCATACACTAAAGGCTAAAGAATTAATAGAAAATGAATTAAATATTAAAATTAAAGGCTATAGAGCACCATGCTTTGGAATTGATGATAATAAATTAAAAATACTAAAGGATTTAGGATTTATGTATGATTCTTCAAACCTAGATTTCCATCTAGCTAAAAAATCAGGTAATGTTAAATTAGATGATTTTAATAAAGAATATATGTGTGTTGCATCAAAAGATGGCTTTTATGAATTTTCATTATCTAAAGTAAAAGCCTACAGTGGACACCTACCTATATCAGGTGGTGGCTACATTAGACTTGTACCTTGGTTTGTAATAAAATATTACATTAAAAAATATTTTAAAACTGCTGATTCATATGTATTTTATGCACATCCATTTGAATTATCTAATGGTAAATTACCAAAGTTTAAAAATTTAAATTGGAAAGAAAAGCTATACCTAAAAATAGGTAGAAAATCATATATTAAAAAAATAGAATATCTAATTAAATTATTAAAGAAAAAAGGCTTTGAATTCAAAGCCATGGGTAATTATGGTAACAATTAATTATTTGTTACCATTTTTTATTTCATTAAATTTTTCTCTCATTGTAGGATTATTCTTAGTTAATTTCTTAATAGATAAATCCTGTGCCTTATCATTTGCAAGTCTTAATTGATTTTGACTTGTTAATAATTCATCTTTAATCTTTTGTAGGTGAGCTATACTTTTATCTATTTCATCTATTGCTTTAGCGAAATGAGTTTGTGCTGATTCATAATTCTTAGAGAATTTCTCTTTAAATTCATTCATGCTATCTTCAAAATTTGAAATATCTAAATTCTCTTCCTTTATGATATTTAATTCCTTTAATGTTTGAATATTATTTAATGCTGCATTTCTAAGTAATGTAATCATAGGAATAAAAAATTGTGGTCTAATAACATACATCTTAGGATATTTATAAGATACATCTACTATTCCATTATTATATAGTTCATTATCAGCTTCAAGAGTTGTTACAATTATTGCATATTCACACTTTTTATTCTTTCTATCCTTATCTAATTTATCAAAGAAATCAGATATTTTATGCTTAGTAGATGTTAAATCTGCTTCATTTTTCATCTCAAACATTATAGATAAAAATTCAATTCCATCATCTGTTTTTTCTCTAAAAATGAAATCACCTTTACTACCTTCTGTAACCTCATTATCCTTTTCAAAATAAGCATTAGGAAATGCTGTCATTCTTATTTGATTAAAAGATATTTCACAGTGCTGTTCTAATGTTTCACCAAGCATTTTAGTTGATTGTCTTACCTTTAAATCCTTATAAAAGGCTATTTCTTCATCTTTTCCTTTAATCTTAGAATCATATTCTTCCTTTATTCTTTTTTCATTTAATAAAGCATTCATCTTTTGTTCTTCTATTTTAGAATTAAGCTTTTCAATATCTAAATCCTTCTTATTTAGTTCCTGATTTTTCGTTTCTAATGCTTCTTTTATTTCTAGTTCCTTTTTTAAATTGAATTCATTAATTTTAGATTCTAATTTTCTAATTTCTTCTTCTTTTTCTTTTAGTTTTAATTCATTAGATTCCTTTATAAGATTCTTTTCCTTTTCTAAAGAATTAAGATATTCTAAATTCTTTAATTTTATAGATTCATCATATTTATTCTTTTCATTTTTTAATTCTATTTCTAAATTAGATATTTTATTATTTAAATCCTTTACTGCATTTTCCTTTTCTAATTCTAATTCTCTTTTAGATGATTCTTTATATGCTTCTAATTTTTCTTTAAAATATTTATCCTTAGTTTCATCTATTAATGATTCAATATTAGATGAATCAATGCTATTTAGCATAGATAAATCAACAATATCTCCTACTTTTCCATCTTCGTTTAAAACTAATGTATTTTTATCCTTTACTATTACATTTAATTTTTTCATAATAGTTAATCACCTCTATTATATTATAATTAAAAAATATAATTTTTAGTAGAAAAAAACTAGAATTAAATCTAGTTTTCTTCCTTTATTAAATATTTATTTGGATCATGTCTTAATGGCTTATTGCATTTAGGACAATATACAAATCCATGTGGATACCAAAGTCTATAACCCAAATCCTCTTGTTCATATGTAAATTGAGTCATACAATATTCACATTTAATTCTAAATCTTGATTTTTCTACCTTTTCTACTTTTATTGCCATATTATACCCCCCTAATTAATATGCTTATTAAATACGCATTCATTTACGAAATGCAAACAATTATTGTTAATTAAATTATAACCTTTTTCTCCAAGTCTAGATGAGGCAATAGATATAACCTTTTTAGGATTATTCTTTTTAATCTTTTCTAAAATAGTATAATCTCTTACCTCTAAAAATTTACCATTTAAAAAATCTTTTATATTACATTTATTAACACATACATTAGATGCATCAGATAAAAATGCATCCTTAGCATAGCCAAATTGAATTATTTCATCATCAGATACATATATACCATAATGATAAATATCATCTTTTATTTTAACTCTTATAATATCTCCATATTTTGGTTCTCTTAAACTAAAATTTGCCATTATTATAATCATCCCTTAATTGTAATATTTTAGATTTTAAATCATTTGTAATATTTTCTAATACCTCTTGATTACATCTTTTATTTTCTAAATTAATATCGTATCTTTCACCACATATTACTTTAAATCTTTCAGATGTTTTCTTTCTTTTACAAATATATATAGGATATATTGGTACATTCGCTTTTATAGCAAGTAATGCAGCACCTGTTTTATAATCTGCTTCTTCACCAACATCAATATGACCAGGACCATAAATTATAACAATATGACCAGCCTTAAGCTTATCTAATATTTCTTGATATGCTTCAATATCATTTATATTTCTATCAACCCTAATACAACCAAGTGATTTTAATAATTTAGATCTTACAGGATGATTATCAAATAATATTTCAGCTGCCACTATATATATTCTTCTTCTCCAATATGTATTTATACATAAAAGAGGATCCGCGAATGATGTATGGTTTGCAAAAACTATTGCCCCACCTTTAATCTTTAAATTCTTTTTCTTTTTACCCTTATTATAAACCTTAGTTCTATACCAACAGTTCATTATAAAGGCAATACATCTACCTAAATCTCTAAATAGATATTTAAATCTTAATCCCTTAGGATATTTATCACAATTTTTCCTTTCCTTACAGATTTTAGATAATTCTTGGATTTTATCTTTTATGATATTATTTAATCTTTCAATTTCTTCTTTTGAAGGATCTATGGTATTACAGTAATCAGATAAGTAAATCTTTTTCCCAATTACTACTCTAGTTCTTTTTTTAATACTATATGTACCATCTGTATATATAGGAATAATTGGAGCCGCACTTCTTAGGGCAATTAATATATATGTAGGATGAAAATATAATAATCCATTCTTTTGATTTACCTTTCCTTCAGGATATACAGCTAATAATTTCTTTTTATTTAATAAATTAACAGATGTATCAATAAAGCTAAAATCATAATTTCTTCTATCTATTTTTATTCCACCCATTATCTTTGTAAAAAAAGATACAAAAGCTCCATGAGAAAATATTAATTCACTCATTAAGCAATATAATTTTCTAAATGGAAATAAAAATATAGCCATCATAAAATCCATTAGACTTCTATGATTAGATACAATTAAAGCTTTACCTCTAATAAATCTTTTTGTATCCTTTTTATCCTCATAATAAATTCTCTTTTTGAAAAATACAAGCTGTATAGGCCAAGCTAATATTTTTCCTATCCAATACAAAATAATCATAATGATAGCACCCTCTTAACTTCAGCTTCAAATTGAATAGGTGTATGTAGGCTATCATTTTCAAATTGTAATTTAATATCAAATTTATCATTAATTCTAGATATTAAATCAAAATAATCTAAGCTTGAACCATTTAAATCAAAGAAGAAATCTGAATTATCTAATATATTATCTAATTCAATATTTAATGAATCCCTAAAGCATTCTTTTATTCCTATTAATATTTTAGGATCAACATCTTCTTTTATTTCATTTTTAATATCATCAAATGTTATTAATTTAACATCATTAGAATTAATTTTAGATTTTAAATATTGTCTAGATACTTTAATTGCATTAGGATTTTTAATTGAATTATATGTAAAATATATTTTAGATACTCTTAATGATGTATCTAATTTATTATTAATTTCATTAGCCTTATTATATATTTCATTAATAATATCTTTTGGCATATAATTATTTATTTCAATTACAAGTGATAATTTATTATCTATATCTAAGATAGATAAATTTTCTATCTTATCTAAATTAAATGATTTTTCTAGCATATCAGGATTAATGTTTTCTCCGTTTGCTCCTATAAATAGGTCATCAATTCTTCCATCTATATAATAATAATCATTTATTTCATGAACTAAATCAGATGTATCAAAATAATCATCTAAATTATAATAAATTATTTTACCATCTATTTTCATTTTATGAGATATAGATGTACCCTTAACATATAATTTATTATCTACTATTTTATATTCTACTGAACCAAATCTTTTTCCAATAGAATTTTTTAATCTATCTGAAATATTTCCAAGTGTAACTGATGTTATGCCTATTTCAGACATACCATATCCATTATATAGTGGATATCCTAATGAATTAATTAAATACAATGTAGAATCCTTTATATAAGAACCACCTGATATACAGAATAATACACTTTTACCAAATAATTTATTAGTTATTTCTTTCATTATTTTTTTAGATAATTTTAAACCTAAAGATGGGAACATCTTTTGTAATTTAATACATAGTTTTTGACCCTTAATAAATTTATTTTGAGTCTTTTCATCCTTTTGTTTTAATTCTTTTAAAATAGTCTTTTCAATTGTATTCCAAAATAAAGGTACTGCAAAAATATGAGTTACCTCATGCTTTTTAATAGTATTTAAGATAGTATCTGATGAATAATCATTTAAAAATACTTGGCATCTACCAAAATATGAAAACCACATAAATGTAGCCATAAATCCAAAGATATGATAAAGTGGTAAGAATACTAATTGCTTTAAATAGCCATGGTAATGCTTCTTTATTTGCTTATTGTTTTTTAGTATACCATCACAATTTAATATTTGATTAGATATTTCAGCACCATTATAAAATATTATCTTTTCTTTCATTGTTGTAGCACTTGTAGATAGTGCCATTTCGTTTGCATAATTAAATTTATAATTATCTTCACAAATTAAATTTAATGTATTTAGGTCAATGAATTTAGTATCATATCCTAAATCCTTTAATCCTATAGAATATGTAATATCTAAACTTTTTAATAAAGAATTAATTAATTGTTTAGGATGTCTTAAATTAATTAAATATGGTTTATTTCCACTTTTAATTATTGCAAAGAATATATATACCCATTCTATAGTAGATTCTTGCATAATACCTATATATTTATCATTTAAATCAGGATATATTTTATTAATGCTATAGGCTATATTAGATATTTTTTTATCTACTTCACCAAATGTATATTTAGTTATTTTATATCCATCATTAGTTTCAGCAAATATATAGTCCTTATTTAAAAACATTCCATTATATATTGCCTCAAAATCCTTTTTACTATTAGTTAAAAAATTAACTCTTTCTCTAACTATTTTGTTAACATTTACCATACTATAACCTCTTATAATCTAAATACACATTCAATTTAAATTCCCTATTAGCACATACAACAAAGATTGTATTATCTAATCTAAATGACTTATATATTATATCTTTATGTATAAATTTATAATCCAAGCCTTTGCCTGTCATTTTAGCTTCAGCTTCAAATTCAGACCATTTAGTAGTTAAATATTCACTACTATTACCTAAATTTATATATTCGTTATATAAATCATCCTTTAATATTTTATTTGCAAGTCTTTGCTTCCTTTTTTCATCTATAATTTTTTCTAAATCAAATCCATTATCTAATTTAGATATAGTAAATCCATAAAAATCATTAGATGTTGAAAATGACATATAAAAATCATTAACTATAGGCTTTCCATTTATAAATCTAAATGAATCTATATTACCACCATATTCTTCTAAAACTTTAAGGGCATTATGGTAATTAGATTCACTAATCTTTCTTTTTAATTCTAAAGAATAATTTTTAGTGTGAGATTTAATAACATCAGTTAATATAGGATTTTCTATTAGGTTTTTAGATTTAAAAATATATAGATTAATTTCCATTAGTTTATACCAATTATAAAATCATAAATTTCTTGTTTACCATCTATGATTCCACATTCTATGGAATCATATTCATTATTAATTAATTCTATAAGCTTATTATTTTCATCTTCAGATACATTCTTACCACTAAATATTGATAATATTACCTTTTCATCCATATTATCAACCATCTTTAATGCTTCTATTATTAATGAATCTCTATCTAAAGATGTTTTAATAATCTTACCATTTAATATAGCCATATAATCTCCACCATTGATTTCTATTCCATCAACAAAAGATTTTCTTATAGCTCTTGTTATAAGTAGTGTATCAACACCACTAATTCCTTCATTAATATTTTCTAAATGCTCATCAATTGTAATATCTAAGTCATCTAGGGCAGTCATTTGAATACCAAAATAGCATTCAACAATTGATTTAGTTTCTATTATATAAATATTATCCATTCCAAGTATTTCTTTAGCTTGTTTAGCAGCTAAAATAATATTTTTATTATTAGGGAATATTATATAATTATTTGCAGGATTAGCTTTTATAGCCATAATAAATTCTTCTGATGAAGTATTAAATTTATCTCCACCATTAATAATTACATCAATTCCAAAGGATTTAAATTCATTTATTATACCTGACCCATTAGCAACCGCAATTGTAACTATATTTTTCTTTGCCTTTTCCTTTTGGATTTTTTCTTCATGCTGTAAGCTCATATTTTCTATTTTAAGTGATATAAATTCACCATATTTTTGAGCTTCGTTTAATACTATACCTGGATTAAATGTATGTACGTGCACTTTTACTTTAGTATCATCTTTAAAGCATACAATAGAATCACCAACAGATTCTAAGAATTTTATAAATGGATTTACATCAAAATTGATAGGATCTACTTTTTTAGTTTGTAGCTGTAATATAAATTCAGTACAATATCCAAATTCTAATTCTGAATTTTCATCAAATAAAGGAATTTCTTTTGATGTATAGCTTGATGCCTTAATAACCTTTATATCATTTCTTTTTACAATTTCATTATTTAGGTATTTAAGCATTCCTTTATATATTAATACAAGTCCTGCCCCACCTGAATCTATTACACCTGCATCCTTTAATACCTTTAATAAATTAGGAGTATTATCTAATGATTTTTCCATTTGATTTATTAATAATTCTAATAATTCTTTTATTGTAGTATTTTCATTTATACTAGATTTAATATAATGTATTCCTTCTCTTGCGACTGTAAGTATTGTACCCTCTGCAGGATGAATAACTGCTGAATATGCAGTTTTATATCCTTGTTCTAGAGCTTCTGCAAAGCCAACAGCATCTACACTATCTTTATCCTTAAAATATAGGCACTGCCCTTTAAATAGTTGAGATAATATAACACCTGAATTACCACGTGCACCAAGTAGCATTCCTCTAGATAAGCCTTTTGATGCATCTGATAATATATTAGTATCAGGAGTATTATTAATACCACCTTCAAGTGTTAAACGCATATTAGTACCTGTATCTCCATCAGGTACAGGAAATACATTTAGTGCATTTATTCTATTTTCATCATTAGCTAATAATGCTAAACCATTTTCTAACATTTTTTTATATATAATACCGTCTAATTCTTTCATACTAAACTCCTAAACGAACGATTATAATTATATCAAATATTGATATATATGTAAATAAATGAGATTTTATTATGTTTTACTTTATGTGACATTTGTGATAGAATAATTTTGTGTGTTAATTGACACTTGGAGGTTAGTTTTTTATGGAAAAATTTGTAATTATTTGTGATGTTACATGTGATCTTAACAAAGAATTAAGAGACAAATATGATATCAAATATGTAAAAGGACATATGACAGGACCTGATGGAAAGGAAAGAGTTACAACACTAGATTGGACTGATTTCTCTCATGATGAATTCTATAATGATTTAAAGAAAAATCCTAATGGATATTCAACATCTCCTGCATCACCTGAGGAATTCAAAGAGGTATTTGAAAAATTCTTAGTTAATGGATTTGATATCTTATCTATATCTATTTCAACTGCATTATCAGGAACATACAATTTCTCACTTCAAGCAAGAGAAATGTTAAAGAATACTTATCCTGATAGAAAGATTGTATGTATTAATTCATTAAGATATTCTACAGGATTTGGTCTATTAGCTGTAAGAGCATCTATGCTAAGAGCTGAAGGCAAATCATTAGACGAAGTTGCTCAATGGGTTGAAGAAAATAAAAACTGCTGCCATCAAGCAGGCTTCTTAGATGATTTATCATTCGTTGCTGCAAAAGGTAGATTATCTAAATCAAAAGCATTTATGGGTAAATTAATTGGTATTAAGCCAATGGGAGAATTTGATTATAATGGTCTTACTACTATTATTGGTAAAGCTAAAGGTGATAAAGCATCAATTGAAGCTGTAATCAAATATATGAAAAAGACTATATTAAATCCTGAAGAGCAAATTATATTCATTGCTTCTACTAACAGAATGAAGCAAGCATTACAATTAAAAGAAAAGATTGAAGCTGAATTCAAACCAAAAGAGGTTATCATTACAGATGTATATCCTGCAGATGGTATTAATATCGGACCAGGCTTAATGAGTGCTTATTATTTTGGTACTAAGATTAGTGAAGGCTTAGTTAACGAAAAAGAAA
>CAMOUB010000023.1 GCA_946626345.1 uncultured Caryophanales bacterium
CTCCACCGGTTGCACCACCCTTAACACCCATTACAGGTCCAAATGATGGTTCACGAAGGGCAACAACTGTTTTATAATCTAAGCTATTTAGGGCATCAGATAATCCAATAGTTGTAGTAGATTTACCTTCACCAGCAGGTGTAGGTGAAATTGCTGTAACTAAGATTACCTTAGCATTTGCTTCTCCTTTTATACATTTAGGATCGATTTTAGCTTTATATTTACCATAAAATTCTAAGTCGTCCTCATTAATATTTAATTTTTTTGCGATTTCTTTAACAGGCTTTATTTGAGCTTGTTGTGCGATTTCTAAATCAGTTAGCATATTGATTTCCTTTCTGATTTGCTTTTCTATCAAAAACAACTGTTTTTTTACGATATACAACAATCATAACATAATTAATTTATTATTTAAACTTAATTATTAGAGAAAGCGTTTACTTTATAATTATCTGCCTTTCAGTAAAATCACAGATTACTTTCTCATCTTTACTAGTAGGAATTGACTTACCTATAAAATCAGCTCTAATAGGTAATTCTCTATGTCCTCTATCTACTAAAATTGCAAGTTCAATCTTAGCAGGACGGCCCATATCCATAATGGCATCCATTGCCGCTCTTACACTTCTTCCTGTGTATAATACATCATCAACTAAAATGATAATCTTATCATCAACAGATACACTAAATGATGACTTATTTAAAATATTCTTTTTATTATCATCTCTATGTGCAGAAATATCTATAGATTCTACATCTACATTTACTCCTTCAAATTGTAAGATTAAAGAAGCTATTTCTCTAGCAATTGGTGAACCCTTTCTTTCAATTCCAACTAAAATGATTCTATTTAAATCTTCATTTCTTTCTATAATTTCATGTGTCATTCTTTTTAAGGTTCTAGTAAAATGATCTGGTTCAATTACAACTTTCATAAAAAGCCCCCAAACAAATAAAGGAAGCCAACTGGCTTCCTAAAATTTTTTATTCTTCGTCAGCTGGTAAATTAGCGTTATGAATTACTTCATCAACATCATCATACTCAGCTAAAGCTTCAAGTAATCTCTTGAATTTTCCTAGATGATCTTCATCTAAATCTACATAGCTAGATGGAACTAACTCACAAGATGCAGTTTCGAATTCAAGATCTTCTTTAGCAGCTAATAATGCAGCTTTGATACCTTCGAATGATTCAGGTTGAGCAGTGATTTTTACAAATCCATCCTCATCAACAACTAAATCTTCATAATCAGTATTTTCACCCATCATTAATGCTTCTAATACTTCGTCTTCTGACATTCCTTCGAATTCGAATACAGCTTTCTTATTGAATAAGTAGCTTACTGAAGAACCAATTGTTCCACCAGTCTTATTGAATGCTGTACGAACTTCTGTGAATGTACGGTTATCATTATCAGTTAAGCAGTTAACAATAACAGCTACATTTCCTGGTCCCATACCTTCGTATGATTTTTCTTTTGTAGCACCTGATTTAACACCAGCTGCCTTTTCAATTGCACGTTTAATTACATCAGCAGGAACTTGGTCCTTCTTAGCACGAGCAATGATATTTTTTAAACCTTGATTCATATCAGGATCAGGTACTCCTGCCTTTGCAGCTGCAAAGATTTCCTTTTGCCATTTAGCGTATTTACTTGACTTCATTGCAGCAGTTTTTGCCATAGATGCTGCACGTACTTCATGGGCTCTTCCCATAATCAACACAACCTTTCACATTTAATGTTAAAATATTACTCGAATATTATATTAAAAAAAGGCCTTATTTTCAATATTTTTTAAAAAAATATTTAAATTAGACCTAATTTTCTTATTTAATTTCAAAATTACTTAACCATATATAGAATTCCTATGCATCCTTTTCCACAGTGAGATGATATAACACATCCTGCTGTAGTCTCATATAAAGGTACTCCTGGGAATTCTTTAGATAATACATCATGTAAGTATGCCTTTGATTCTGGTGCGATTGAATGAGTGATAAATATACAATCTAAATCTAATCTATCCTTATCTTGTCTTATTTGATCTACCATTCTATCAAGAGCTATTTTAGTTTTACCAATAGGCTTTTGTTGAACGGACATCTTACCATCTCTTACTTGAATAATAGGCTTTATTCTTAGTATTGTTGCTGCAAATCTTGCAATACCTGAACATCTTCCACCTTTATGAAGGTATTCCATTGTTTCAATAACAAATTGTGTATAAACCTTTTCTCTATTCTTTTCCATATTAGCTGCAATTTCTTTTGCAGATAATCCATTATCTCTATCCTTACATGCTTTTAATAATAATAAAGAAATACCAGTTGATAAATTTTTCGAATCAACAGGATAAACTTTATCCTCACCAATTTCTTTTGCTGCTATTTTAGCATTTTGTAGTGTTGAAGACATTTGTCCTGAAATACCTGTATATACTACCTCATAGCCTTTATCAACCCATTTTCTAAATGCTTCTTCTAATTCTAGTGCTGATATAGCTGCGGTTTTAGGTAATGCTTTTCTTTTTTCAACCTCTTCATATAATTTAGGTGTATCTATTTCTACTCCATCTTTAAAAGTTTCTTCTCCAAAATTAACATATAGAGGAATAACTTCAATATCATATTTTTTAACTAAATCACTAGATAAATCACATGTAGAATCAGTTATTATTTTTACCATAATGCTACCATATTTAACCTTTCATCGCATATTTATCTAACCTCATTATAGACTATAATTAGTTTATTTTCAACTTTATTTAATACTGTATAACTGCTATAATATTCGTGGTGATATAATGAAGGCGCTACTTGTTGGAGTTACAACTAAATATGACATATACGATATAGAATACTCTCTAGATGAATTAAAAAGTTTAGCTGAATCTTTAAATATTGAAGTTATAGGAAAGATTTCTCAACAGCTTGATTCACCTAATTCTAGAACATATGTAGGTAAAGGAAAAATCCAAGAAATAATATTCAATATTGTGGGAAATAACGTAGATTTAGTTATATTTAATGATGAATTATCTCCAACTCAATTAAGAAATATAAAATATGAATTAAATATTGAAGTAATGGATAGATCTTATCTAATACTTAAAATTTTTGAACAAAGAGCTAAATCAAGGGAAGCTAAATTAGAAATCAAATTAGCTAAGGATATGTATTTATTACCAAGAATTCAATTTTTAAGAGAAAAAGAATCAAGAATTGGTGGTGGCGCATCTACTTCTACCCGTGGTGCAGGTGAAACACAGCGTGAGCTAGATAGACGTCATTTAATGGCTGAAATAAATCACCTACATTTAGAATTAGAATCTGTTAAGAAAATGAAGCTAAATCAAATTGAAAAAAGAAAGAGAAATGAAATACCTATTGTTGCATTAGTAGGCTATACTAACGCAGGTAAATCATCTACTATGAATTCAATTTTAGATTTTACAAAGAAAAATGGAACAGATGAAATTAAAGATGTATATGCTAAAGACCAATTATTCTCAACATTATTTACATATAATAGAAAAATAGAATATAACAAAATTAATTTTATGCTAGTAGATACAATTGGATTTGTATCTAAATTACCACATAATTTAGTTAATTCTTTTTATAATACATTACAAGAAATAAAAAATGCTGATTTTATTATTCATGTTGTAGATACATCAAGTAAATATATAAACCAGCAAATCAATGTAGTTATGACTGTATTAAAACAAATTGGGGCATCAAGTATTCCATCTATATTCTTATTAAATAAATGGGATATGACAATTAGCCCATATATTGATACTCCAGGATATAAATCTATTAAATATTCTAATAAAACAAAAGAAAATATTGATTTATTATTAAATACTATTATAGAAGAAATATCTCCATCATTTATACATGCTAGATTATTAATTCCATATAGTAAAGGTGATCTTTCAAATATAATTGAAGAAAAATGCCAAATAATAGCTAGAAACTACGAAGAAACAGGTACATATTTTGAAGCTGAAATACCTAAAAAAATATATCCTATGTTTTCCTTATACGATTTAGATACAATGGTATCATAAAATATAAAATGCGTGATTTTCTCACGCATTTTTTATTATCTTACGATATCTCCTGGCTTACAAGATGCAATATTTACTAATTCTAAATAAGAATCAGCCTCATCTGATGCACAAAGTAACATACCATGTGATTCTTCGCCTCTTAATTTAATTGCTTTAAGATTTTTAACAACTATTACCTTTTTACCAACTAATTTTTCAGGCTCATAGAATTTAGCAATACCAGATACAATTTGTCTTACTTCTGTACCAATATTAATCTTAAATACTAATAATTTATCAGCCTTTGGATGCTTCTTAGCTTCTAGTATTTCTCCTACAACTAAATTAATCTTTTCAAAATCTTCAATGCCAATTTCATTTGCAGAAGCTTTTGATTCTTCTAAAGCTTTTTGCTTAGCTTCTTCAGCAGCTGCTACTTTTTCCATTACTTCATTAACATCTAATCTTTGGAATAATACATCACATTTAGAAACATTATATGAATCAACTAAACCAAATGTTAAATCAGCAAAACTATTCAAATTAGTATTTAATGCATCATATACCTTTTTAGCAGTTGAAGGAATTGCAGGCTCTAATAATACTGTACCAATTCTAATAGATTCTAATAAATTATATAATACATTCTTTAATACATCTTTTTTAGATTCATCCTTAGCTAAAGCCCAAGGTGCTGTTTCATCAATGAATTTATTAGCTTGTCTTAATAATTTCATTGCTTCTTCTAATGCATCTGCTACTCTAAATTGATCCATTAATGATTTATAATTTTTAACAGATTCATTTACTACATTTACTAATTCATCATCAAATTCAGTTTTTGTACCCTTAGTGATTTTATCATCACCAAAATATTTTTTAACCATAGCAATTGTTCTATTAACTAAATTACCATATGTATTAGCTAAATCTGAATTTGTTCTTTCACATACAAGCTCATATGTGATATTTCCATCTTGTGCAAATGGAATTTCATGTAATACATAATATCTAACTGCATCTACACCAAAATATGATGTTAAATCATCAGTGTATAATACATTATTTTTAGATTTAGACATTTTATTATGATTTGTTAAAATCCATGGATGACCAAATACTTGTTTAGGTAAAGGTAAATCTAAAGACATTAACATAATAGGCCAATAAATTGTATGGAATCTTAAAATATCTTTTCCAATTAGATGAACATCACATGGCCAGTATTTATTAAATAATTCTCCATTATTACCATTAACATCATAGCCTAAGCCTGTAATATAGTTCATTAAGGCATCAATCCATACATAAATAACATGCTTTGGATCAGATATTACAGGAATACCCCATTTATATGATGTTCTAGATACGCATAAATCAGGAATAGGATTTTTTAAGAAATTGTTAATCATTTCATTCTTTCTAGATTCAGGTTGAATGAATTTAGGATTATCATTAATATAATTTAATAATCTTTCTCTATATGGTTCTAGCTTTAAGAAATAGCATTCTTCACTATTTTTTGTAACCTTAGCACCACAATCAGGACAGCATCCATCAACTAAATCCTTCTCAGTAAAATATGATTCACAATCTACACAATAATATCCTTCATATTTTCCTTTATAAATATCACCCTTTTTAAGCATTTTTTCAAATGCTAAAGCAACAATCTTTTCATGATCTTTATCTGTTGTACGAATGAAATGATCATATTTTACATTCATCATGTCATATGTATCTCTTAATTCCTTTGATACCTTATCTACATGCTCTTTAGGTGATACATTAGCCTTGATTGCTTTTTGTTCAATCTTTTGACCATGCTCGTCTGTTCCTGTTTGGAAATATGTATCATATCCATCTTTCTTCTTATATCTTACAATGCAATCTGCAAGTATTGCTTCATATACATTACCAATATGTGGCTTTGATGAAGTGTATGCAATTGCGGTAGTTAAATAAAATTTTTTCTTTTCCATAAAGACACCCGCCTTTTTAATATACTCATTGATTATATCAAAATTAGTTTAATTATTCAATTAATGATAAACCAATATTAATTAAAAAGGAGCTAAAAGCTCCTAAAATAATTTATTATATTCCATTTTAGATATTAATTCTTTCATATTATCTCTAAATTCTTGTGTCATATCCTTAGTGTCATTTTCATAATGTAATTTACCATTATTATCCTTTATAAGCTGTGTTGTATAATAGCCTACGCAGCTTCCATTTCTTATAGCCATAAAAAATGGCACATGAATCTTTGGAATTAATGTATCTTTAACTAATTCGTCAGATTTGAAATGAGATTTTTCAACTATTGCATAATATTTAAGCTTTATTTCTAAACTCTTACAATCTCTTAAATCTTCTTTTTCGCCATATACATTTACAAATACAGGATCATATTTATAAATGTATGGTAGTTTTGCTTTCATGGCCTCTTCTACAACAATGTCTAAAACATTATTACAGTTTTTACACCAATCTCCGCCAATATATACGAGCCCAGTATCAAAAGAATCAAATAATTTAATCAATTCATCATAGTTAAGTTCTTTTAAATAACCGTTACTCATTTAAATTCCCCCTTGTACTATTCTTATAATTAGAATAATTTTTATATAATTCTTTTCTATCCATATTTAATTGTTTTGCTGCCTCTTTAATTGCTTCATTAGGCTTATATCCAAACTTAATTAATTCATCAATTCTTTCCATTGGATTAATATTAGTATCAGTATTTTCTTTATATCCTTCTAATATTAATACAATTTCACCCTTTAATGGTTCTAAATTAATGGCATCACCTAAATTAGTTTCAATGTATTCTTCAAAAGTTTTTGTTAATTCTCTTGCAATACATATATCTCTATTACCTAATACGCTATACATATCAGCTAATGTATCATGTAATCTATGTGGAGCTTCATAAAATATAATTGTATGATTAATATATTTAATATCATTTAATTCTTGGATTCTTTTAGATTGCTTTGAATCTAAAAAACCATAGAATGTATAAGGCATAGGTGCTATACCTGAGGCAATTAAAGCACTTATTCCTGCAGAAGGACCTGGGATGGTTGATACCCTTAATCCTTCCTTTCTTGCTTCTTTTACTATTTTATAGCCTGGATCTGATATCACAGGTAATCCTGCATCTGATATTAGGGCTATATTTTTACCTGATTTAATTTCATCAATTACATCAGAAGTTTTAGTTTCTTGATTGAATTCATGATATGACTCAAGATGTGTTGTGATATTATAATGCTTTAAAAGATTAATAGAATTTCTAGTATCTTCAGCATATATCTTATCAACAGTTTTTAATATTTCTATTGCTCTTAAGGTAATATCTTGCATATTACCAATAGGAGTTGCTACAAGATATAAAATACCTTGCTCGTTTGAAAATGATCTAATTCTCATTAGTTCTTTAATATACGAATAGTCTTTTCTCTTAAGTCACGTTCAGCATATACAACAGAAATTAATTCTCTTCTCTTTTCAGCTGAAATATCAAGCTCTTTTTGAATTTTTTCTAGGAATAATAATTCAGTTGTATTATATAAGTCATCTTGCATAGAAATCATAACAAGATTTAAATATACAACATTTTTAACAACTGGATTAGATTCTTTAAAGAATTTAATAGTATTTTCAGCAGTATCAGTTAAACGGAATGTATATTCATCCTTTACTGGTTCTAATTCTGCCATCAATTTATGTAATAATCTTTTTTCAACATCAGTTGGTTCACCATCTATATCAACCATATAAATAGCTAAATCCATAAATTTAAGCATTTCCTTTTTGTTTAATAAACTTAAAAACATTTAAATCACTCCTTAAAGTTATATATTTTTAAGACCTCTTCAGTCCATTTGCCATCTTCTTTATAAACATAAAGTGGAGCTAAGATTCTTAAAGAACCTTCACTACCATCTTTTATTCCTTCAATTATTATATGATTACATTCAGAGCCCATCTTAGGATATACAAATTGTAATCTTTTAGGTTCTATTTTATATTTTCTAAAGGTATCTATTATTTCTACTAATCTATCAGGTCTATGAACCATTGCAAATCTACCCTTAGAATTTAATAAAAGTGATGCTTCTTTAACTATATCATCTAGCGTAGCAAGTATTTCGTGTCTAGCTATTGCTTTAGCATCAGTTGGATTAATATTATGATTACCTAATTTGAAAAATGGTGGATTACATGTAACTATATCAAATTTATGCTTTCCTATTTTTTCATTTATCCCAATTAAATTATCATTAATTAATTCAATTTGGCCTTCTAATTTATTATGCTCTATAGACATTAAGCCTAATTTATATGTATATTCTTGTACCTCAACACCTATTATTTTAGCATCAGTTCTTAATGTTAAATACATTGGTATAGGTGCATTACCTGAACAAAGATCACATATAGATTTAGTACCTTTATTAATTGTAACAAAATATGCAAGTAGCATTGAGTCTAATGAAAAATTAAACACATCTGGATCTTGACATATTTGATATTTTTCCCTACCTAATAGTTCATTCCAAATTAAGGGCATTTTCAAATTCCTCATCATCATCAAAATTTGAATTACCCTTTTTCTTTGATGATGGTATAAATTTAACATCATCAAGCTTTAAATAACCAAAGGAATTATCCTCATTTTGATATTTAACCTTTAAATTTCTATTAATAACATCACATGCTAAAACTTTAGCAGGACCATTTTCAGTTTCTACAATATCACCAATATCAGGTGCATTCTTTCTTAATTCTGTATACAATTCATTTTCATAATTGATACAACATAATAGCTTTCCACAATTACCACTTATTTTAACTGGATTTAATGATAAGCTTTGGTTTTTTGCCATTTTAACAGATACATTATCAAATTGAGTAATGAATGTTTTACAGCATACAATTAATCCACAAGGACCAATTCCACCAAATACCTTAGCACCATCGCGTGATCCTACCTGACGTAGTTCGATTCTAGTATGATAAATATCAGCTAAATCCTTAACTAAATCTCTAAAATCTACTCTACCTTCAGATTCAAAATAAATGATTAATTTAGCTCTATCTAGTGTATATTCAGCTTCTAATACCTTCATTTCAAGATTATGATTTTTAGCAAATCTTTTTGTATTAGCAACTATGTCATCTTGTTCATTTTTATTTTTTTCATAATTTGATATATCATCATTAGTAGCTATTCTTACAATATTTTTTAATTCTGATGTTAAGTTCTTTTCGCTTAAATCAAAAACGCCACCAACGCAATAACCTAACTCTATTCCCCTAATGGTATTTACAATTACTTTATCTCCATCAGAAACTTGTAAGTTTCCTACACCAAAAAAGTATCTCTTACCAACAGGTTTAAATTGTACCTTAATTGCCTTCATATAAACCTCTATATAATTTTTACTGTCAGCTCATGAAATACATTCTTAGCTGTAACATTAGCGTTTAACTTTTTAAACAAAGAAAGAGTCATTTCAAGTAGGTCCCTAAGCCTTCTTTCATTTTTCTTTCTATATGTGATAATTTTATCACATAATGGGTATAAAATCAAATTAGAGTCATTACCAACACATACATTAGCATCCTCTAAAAATAGTAAGTACCAGCTTAACAATACTTTTAAATTTTCTGAACTAGAAAATATAGAAACATTGTTTAAATAATAATACACTGCATCCTTTGGCTTTTCTACAGTTATTAGCTCTAATAATGCCTCAACAAAGGTTCTAAAATTATTGTTCTTTATTATTTCTATAGCCTCGTCAGGATTATTAGTTAAATCTGTAGCTAATATTGAATCTAGTGGCTCATAGCCTGATTCAATTAATATTTTCGCTCTTGAGGCATGATCTATTGCATTAAAATGCTCAATAATACATCTTGATTGAATTGTTGATACTACATTAGATAAATCTTTAGCAATAAATATACCAACTGTAGGTGTTTTATTTATAGGCTCTTCTATAAATTTTAATAACGAATTTTGTGCAGCACTTGTTGCTGTATCAATTCCATCAACAATATATATTCTTGTACCCTCTACAAGTGATGTCTTAGAAAACTCTTCTTGTAATGAGCTTATTTGATCTTTAGATATAAGCTTTTTATCTTCTGCAATGCCAATATAATCAACATTCATATGATTTCCTGATAATACAGTTTTACATACATCACATTCTAAGCATCCACCATTAGGACAATAATGTAAGGCTGCAAGAGCGAAGGCCATTTCTTTTTTTCCTGTACCTTCCTCTCCATAAAAAAGGTAAGCATGACTCAAGCGACCATTGGCTTTTGCTTTTTTTAACATATTGAATATTGATTCTTGAGTTTTTACTGCCCTTTTTATGTCCAAAATAACACTACCTTCCAATATAATCTAATACTAAATTAACACAATCTTTTACTACTTCATCTAGTGGCTTATCGCCATCTACTCTTTTTATTCTATCAGGATACATTTTTAAAACCTTATGATATCCTTCATATACCTTTTCATGGAAATCTATTTTTTCTTGATCTAATCTATCGCATTTGCCACCTCTATCAGCATTAGACATTCTTTTTAAGGCAACATCTGGTGTTACATCAATAAAGATTGTTAATTCTGGTAAATAATTTAAGGCAAATGAATTAATCTTTAAAATATTATCCATTCCAAGCCCTCTAGCATGTCCTTGATATGCTAAGCTTGAATCTAAAAATCTATCACATAATACAATTTTTTTATCATTTATTGCAGGTATAACCTTTTGAGTTAAATGCTGCATTCTACTTGCTGCATATAATAATGCCTCACATTCTGGAGTCATATCGGTATTTTTAACATCTAATATTAAATTTCTAATATCTTCTGCTATTCTAATTCCGCCTGGTTCTCTTGTTACAATAAAATCTATACCCTTTTTATTTAATATTTCACTTATTGCGTTTATTACTGTAGTTTTTCCACTACATTCCCCACCTTCAAATGTGATAAAGCCCTTCATTTCCATAATTAAATCTCCAATAAAAATATTTATTTATATTATATAACATTTATATTTTTCTTTAAAGAATTATTATTAATAATAAACTCCAAATAAAAAGAAAAAATCGAATGATTTCATTCGATTATTCTTTTCCTCTTTTAACACCACAATATGGACAAAATAAATCTGTTTTTGATATCTCTCCCAAAATATTAAAGCATTGAATCTAGGGCTTCAATAGCATTTCTAATGCAATCATCGCATGGTGTTAATACTATACCAGTATCAGCACCCTTTAGTACCTTACAAATAGTTGCTTTAGATAATTCTTTAAATTTATCAGATAACACTCTAGATTTTTTCATTGTTAATAATGAACCATCATTTAAAAGCCCAAGCACCATGTTTGCTCCAAGTAAAGCACCACATGTTGCTTCCATATTGCCCATTCCAACTCCAAAGCCTGAGCCTAGCTTTTTAAGTGTATCGTCATCTAAATTTAATATATCTTTATAAGCTAATAATACTGCCTGGCTACAATTATAGCCATTATGCTTATAATAAACTGCTAATTCTTTTCTATCCATTTAAATCATCCTTGTAATTTACTTTATATAAATATAATCCACACCCAGGAGCTACCTTGTGACTAATTTTAGGGTCACATTTTTCTAATACCTCCAATATTTTGTCTTTTGTTTCAAAGCCTCTACCTATTTCTATTAAAATACCCATCATTCTTCTAATTTGATATTTTAAAAAACCTGTACCAATAAATATAAATTCTAGCTTATTATCTAATTTATTTATCTTAGCTTCAAAAATAGTTTTAGTAGTATCTTTTCTTTCATCTATTTGGGCTGAGGCAAAGCCTTTAAAATTATGAGTACCAACAAATAATTTTATGGCCTCTTCCATTTTAGATACATCTAAATTAGTAATATTGGGCATATATCTAATAGTTAATGGATTATAATTTCCAGTATTAATATAATATCTATATTCTTTAGATATTGCTGAAAATCTAGCGTGGAAATCATCACTTACATGATAAACTTCCATAATATGTATATCATCAGGTAAAAAGGCATTTATTCCTCTTTTTAATCCACTATCAGGTAAATCCTTATCTAAATCAAAATGAAATACCTGAGCTATTGCGTGAACATATCTATCAGTTCTACCAGATGGATATATTTTAACATCAATATCTAACATCTTTTTTATTGCTTGTTTTATAAATAACTCAATTGTAGGTTCTGATTCCTGGATTTGAAATCCCATATAATTATATCCATCATATGATACAACACATTTATATCTCATTAGAATACACCTACCATATGTAATATAACAGCAACAAACATTGCTACAACTACAAATATTGCAAGAAAATCTAAGAATCTAAATTTTAATAAATCAATCTTAGTTCTTTTTCCACCAATAATATATCCTCTTGCTTCCATAGCATTTGAAAGCTCATCTGCTCTTTTAAATGAAATAACAAACATAGGTATTAATAATGATATAATTTGATTTACTTTATCTTTTAAGCTTCCTTCATTAAAATCTACACCACGTGATGCTTGAGCTTGCATTATTTTTCTACTTTCAGTTAATAATGTAGGTATAAATCTTAATGTTAATGATATAAGCATAGCAAATACACCAACAGGTACCTTTATTAATTTTAATGGAGATAATATCCATTCTAATCCATTATTAATATCTGTTGACATAGTTGTTAAGGTTAATAGCTGTGTAATAGATATCATTAATATAATTCTAATAAATATAAATCCACTTTTTTCTAATCCTGATTTATATACATCAAAATTAAAATCAGCCCACTTCATGTTAAAATTCCATGTCCATGAAAAGCTTGAATTAGTATCAACAAATGGGTTTTTCCATAAAACTATAAATCCTATAGCGAATAATATTAAAAATAATGTTATTTTAAGTGGAATAAATCTTTTAATAATGAAATAAAATACTAATAATCCAATTAAAATTAATAATTGCCATAAGCCTATTTGCATTTGGAAAGTATATAAAGGAGTAGGATCTATGGTACTAGATTTTGTATATATTAGCTGTAATAATACAGTAAATAACAACAAGAATATAACTCCTTTTATACTCTTTATTATTTTTAAAATAGGAATTCTTGTTGATATTAATATAACAACAAATACTAAAAGAGCTGATGCCATCCAAATTAAATCAGGAATTAAAAATATTAAAACAATTAATGCAATAGTTAATAATATTTTAGTTCTAGGATCTAATTTATATATCCAGCTTTTTCCAGGTACATATTGACCAAAGGTGATATTATTCATTATTATCACCTACCTTTATATCTCTTAATTTTAATAAAAGATCATCAAGAGTAAAATTATTATAATCAATATTTAAATTTAATTTTTTATTTAAATAATCAATTAATTCTAATACCTCAGGCTTAGCTAAATTATTCTCTTTATAAATATTTGATGAGAATAATTTTACCTTATCTCCATCATATGTTATTCTAGCATTATTCATTACAACTACTCTTGTTGCGTATTCATATACTAAATTCATATCATGAGTAATCATTATGATTGTTTTTCCTGTTTCTTTATGAATTTTATTGAATATTTCCATTATTTCTAAAGCACCAAGTGGGTCTAAGCCTCTTGTTGGTTCATCTAATAATAAGATATCAGGATCATATGCTAAAATACCAGCAATAGCTACCTTTCTCATTTGTCCACCAGATAAGTTAAATGGTGATTTATTCAACAAATTCTCTATTTTTAAAAGCTTAGCTACCTCTATTGCCTTTTTCTTTGCTTCTTCCCTAGAAAAGCCAAAATTAATTGGAGCAAACATAATATCTTTTAATACTGTTTCTTCAAATAATTGATATTCAGGGAATTGGAATACATACCCAACTCTCTTTCTTACTTGTTTTAATTTTGGATTCTTTCTAGGCTTTGGAGTTAATTTTGAATCAAATATACATACATTACCTTTTGTAGGTAGGTATAATCCATTCATGTGCTTTAATAATGTAGATTTACCAGAGCCTGTTTTACCTACTACAGCAATGAATTCATTTTTTTCATTAATATCTAAAGAAATATCTAAAAGGGCATGATATATTTCTTTTTTCTTTAGTCCTCTAAAGGAATGATCTACTTCTTTAAATGATATTCCCATAAAGCATCAATTAGCTCCTTATTTTTACTAATAACTTCATCCTCTTTTGCCAAGAAGGCTGCCCTTAAGCCAAATGGCATATCTAAATTAGATGATAATAAAATATCTCTTCTTTCAAAGATATCTTCAGGTTTTCCAGATAAAATCATATTACCTTGTCTCATAACTATAATTTCATCACTTTTAGCTGCTAAATTTAGGTCATGAGTTATTGTAATAATAGTTTTATTATATTTATTATGTAATTCTTCAATTATATTAATTATCTCTTCAGTTCCTTGTGGATCTAGCATAGATGTTGCTTCATCTAAAATTATAATATCGCAATTTAGTGCTAATATACCAGCAATGGCAACTCTTTGTTTTTGCCCACCAGATAATGTTTGTGGTTCTCTTTCTAGATATTCATACATATCTACTTTTTTAGTATATTCATCAATTAGATTAATCATTTCATCTCTTGGTACTAAATGATTTTCTAATCCAAATGCTATATCATATTTAACATTAAATCCAACAAATTGATTATCAGGATTTTGGAATACTATACCTATTCTTTTTCTTAAATCATTAACTGTCTTTTCAGTTAATTCAACGCCATCATATAAAATATGACCCTTTGATGGAGCTAATAAGCCAACTAATAATTTAGCAATAGTTGATTTACCAGAACCATTATGTCCTAAAATAGAAAGCCATTCATGATCTTTTACAGTAAATGATACATCAGTTACTGCAACATCTTTTTCAGTATATGCATATGATAAATCTTTTACTTCAATCATAAATAAACCTCCTTTTTTAAACGATATTGATTATAACATTATTTATTTAAAAATAAAAGGTTTGATATTCTAATCAAACCTTGGATTTTTTTATTGGAGCCACAGAACGGAATCGAACCGTCATCATATGCATGGCAAGCATAGGTACTAACCGTTGTACTACTGCGGCATTATTCAATGTGCGATATAATTATAGCAAAGACTATTTTTAATGTCAACAACAATTTTATTGATTTAAAATAAAAAAATAAATGATATAATAGAAACGGGAGCGTGATTGTTTTGAAAAATAAAATCTATTTATTAATAGGGTTTGGATTTTTTTGTTTATTTTGTATTTTAATGATTCTACTTTCATTTGATGTTAGTGTTATTGCAAAATCAGGTGAGCCTGTTGGATTATCACATATCAACAATTTAATGCAATATAATGAAAACCATACTATAGATAAAATATCTGATGTTATATTATATTTATCATTTGCAATAATTGTTATAGCAGCTGTAATTGGCATATTACAATTAGTTAAAAGAAAAAGCTTATATAAAGTAGATATTGAAATTATATTTTTAGGAATATTCTTTGTATTATCTATAATAATATGGATTGTATTTGATAAATTTATCAAAGTAAATGTAAGACCAATTGGATCTGATGATGGTTCTTTTCCATCAACACATGTATTATTAACAACATTCTTATTACTTTCAGGTCATGGCTTATGCTGCATATATTTAGATAAAAAGTTATATAAGTATGGTTCATTAGTTTTAGCAATTCTATTAATAATAATTGTTACAATATTTAGACTTGTATCAGGAATGCATTATATAACAGATGTATTAGGTGGCTTATTACTTGGTATTTCATTCTATTTTGTTGTGTTTGGTATGGGTAAATTAAAACCTAAAAAATAATGCTTTATAAGGGCTGTTAAAATATAACAGCTTTTATTTTTTCTCAAAAATGATATAAAACAAAGAACTAAACAAGATGGATATGATTATTTAAAAGAAAAAATGTTAACAGACACCAAATAGTGTTTGCTAACATTTTTTTATTTATTTAAAATAAGCTGATTCTTCTATCTATATATGATTCTTGATTAGCATCTTTAATAATATCATCTTCTTTAATATCTCCAATTAATAAAGGAGAATTAGGATTATGCATCATATAATTATCTATTATTATTTTCTTATCTCCATTTGCGTAACAATATTTACATAAATGTGGACAAGTATTATACATACCTATATCATTTGATATTAAACATGAACAATAATTCTTTCTTGCATCCATTCTTTTTTTAATTATAAGATTTTTGCCAATACTTCTTTCATAATCCTCAAGTCGCATACAGCCATTAACATCTATGTCATATTCTTTTAACCATTTTTCTTTAGAACATAATCTTAATTCCATATTATATTTTTTAGCTATTCTATTAAATTCTAATGATATTTCTATTTTTGTTTTATCATCTGTATCCTCTAAATCTTTATGATTCTTTTCTAATTTAGGATATATATCTAAAAAACCAAATGTTGCCAAATTTGTATAACCACTTAATTTAGATATAATATACTCAAATGTTTTTATATGTCTTTCTTTTGTATATTTTTCATTAATAATAATTGGAGTATATCTTATAGCAATTGAATTTTTACCTATTTTATTTGATAAATATTTAAAATCTTCAATTACCTCATCTATTTTAGGTACATTTGGTTCTAGATCAGTATCAAAACCTGTAATAGTTATATACCAAAACTGACCAAATGGCTTTAATATATCTAAATATTTAAACATTGGTCTAGGATTTTTTGTACAAAATCCTATTACATCAACAATTTTAGGATCTAATTTAAATTTAGTAACTAATTTAGGATTATATGGATTTCTTACTAATACAAATCCAGCTTTTATTCTATTTATAAACCATTCTGAATAAAAGGCTGGAATATCTGTTCTTTGTCCTGTGTTAATAATCATTTTTTCACCACATTTATAAGGGGCTGTGAAAAAACCTAAATTTTAAAAATTGGGGTTTCACAGCCGCTAATTATTTTATATCACTAGAATTTAATTTAGCATTTAATTTCTTAGTCATATTTTTAGTAATTAAATAAACAGTTAACCATATTGCTAAATATACAGTAACATAAACACTAGTAAATATAACAATTACTTCTATTTTAAACGGAATCCAATTATTAATTAAATAACCACCCATATAAACAACATAAATTGATGTCATTTGGAAAAATAAACTTTTAGCCTTAGGCCAGGTTTCTATTTGGTTAAATACACTACTTCCTGCCTGAACAAATGCAATTATATATGTTGTTATTATTGCTAAAAATACAGTACCTGCAGTGAGCTTTAAATCTATGCCTGATGATTCTATACATAAATATACAATTCCTGCAACGATAGGTCCAAACCCAGAAAACATTAAGCCTCTTTTAAGGAATTCTTTTACATATCGATTCATATTATAATCCCATCCTATTCTTAACATTTTTTAATTCTCTTCTAGATATAAAATCAATGTATCCATTTTTAAATACTACCTTTAAGGCACCGCCAATTGTAGTTTCAAATCTTTTTATTTTAGTTTTATTAGCTAAACAGGATTGATTTATTTTAATAAACATATT
>CAMOUB010000024.1 GCA_946626345.1 uncultured Caryophanales bacterium
TGGGATTCTTTGATTTATTTAGAAGAAAAGATAAAAAGAAAAAAGAAAAATATAAATTAGGACTTCATAAAACTAGAGAAGGTGCCCTATCTAGCTTAAAGGAAATATTATCTAAAAGCGATAAAATTGATGATAAATTATTCGATAGATTAGAAGAAGTATTCATTATGGCAGATATTGGTGTCGATACTGTTATAGATTTTATTGAAGGTTTAAAAGAAGAAGTTTATCATAAAAAGATTAGTGATATAAAAGTATTAGAAGAAATGATTATAGATAGAATGTTTGAAATCTATTTAAATGGTGAAGTTGTTAATGCTAATTTAAAGCTTAACAAAAACGGATTATCTGTAATTCTTTTTGTTGGTGTTAATGGTGTTGGTAAAACTACATCTATTGCAAAAATTGCTAATCAATATAAAAATGAAGGTAAAAAGGTATTACTTGCTGCAGGTGATACATTTAGAGCAGGTGCTATTGCACAGCTAGATGTATGGGCTAAAAGAGTAGGCGTTGATATAGTAACTAAACCAGATGGTTCAGATCCATCTAGTGTTATGTTTGAAGCTATAAGAAAAGCTAAAATAGAAAACTATGATATTTTACTTTGTGATACTGCAGGTAGATTACAAAATAAAGTTAATCTAATGAATGAATTATCTAAAATGAAGCGTGTATTACAAAAAGAAATGCCTGATGCACCACATGAGACATTACTTGTAATAGATGCAACTACAGGTCAAAATGGTATGAGCCAAGCTAAAGCATTTAAAGAAGCAACTGATGTTACAGGAGTTATTTTAACTAAGCTTGATGGTACATCTAAGGGTGGTATTGTTTTAGCTATTAGACATGAGCTGGGTATTCCTATTAAATATGTTGGCTTAGGTGAAGGTGTAGATGATCTTGAGGTATTCGATATTGAACAATACCTATATGGATTATTTGCAGATTTCTTTGAGGAATAATTATGGAAGATTTATCTAGAGATGAATTAATAAAATTATATGATATTTATGGTAGCCTTTTAACAGAAAAGCAAAGAGCATATTTTGAAGATTATTATTATATGGATTTATCTCTAGCTGAGATTGCTGAGAATTATAATATCTCAAGAAATGCAGTTTTTGATCAGATTAAGCGTGCTAGTGAAGCGTTATATAATTATGAATTAAATTTACATTTAGTTTTAAAGATGAAAAAAATAGAAGCACTTGATATTAGTGATGATATAAAAAAACTAATCACAGATATTATGTGGGAGGAATAATATGGCATTTGATAGCTTAAGTTCTCGTTTACAAATGGGCCTTCGTCGCCTTACGGGAAAAGGAAAACTTAATGAAAATGATATTGATGAAATGCTAAGAGAGGTTAGACTTTCATTATTAGAGGCCGATGTTAACTATAAGGTTGTTAAAAAGTTTTTAGCAAACATTAAAGAACAAGCCTTAGGTGAAAAAATAATGAAGGGCTTAAACCCAGGTCAACAAGTAGTTAAAATCGTAAGAGAAGAATTAAAGAAAACACTTGGTGATGAAGCAGTTGAATTAAATATAAAAGAGCATGGTCAATCTATAATAATGGCTGTAGGTCTACAAGGTGCAGGTAAAACAACTGCAGTAGGTAAAATGGCATTATTCTATAGAAAAAAGCTAAAGAAAAAACCAATGCTAATTGCTGCAGATATTTATAGACCTGCCGCAGTAGATCAATTAGTAACACTTGGTAAGCAAATTAATGTTCCTGTTTTTGAAATGGGTACTAAGGTAAAGGCTGAAAAGATTGTTGAAGAAGGATTAAAGAAGGCAAAAGAATTAGGCTGTGATTTAATATTCATTGATACTGCAGGTAGATTACAAATTAATGAAGAATTAATGAAGGAATTAGAAAATGTTAAAAACATTGCTAAGCCTGATGAAATCTTATTAACAGTAGATGCTATGGCTGGTCAAGATGCTGTAAATGTTGCATTATCATTCCATCAGCAATTAGATATAACAGGTATCATCTTAACAAAATTAGATGGTGATACTCGTGGTGGTGCTGCCTTATCTATTAAAGAGATGACAGGAATTCCTATTAAAATTATGTCTACAGGTGAAAAGCTTGATGCTATGGAAATATTCTATCCTGATAGACTTGCAGATAGAATCCTTGGTATGGGTGATGTATTAAGCTTAATTGATACAGTTCAAGAAAACATTGATGAAGATGAAATGAAATCAGCAGCTGAAAGAATGATGTCTGATTCATTTAATTATAATGATTTAATTAAGCAATTTAAAATGATTAAAAGAATGGGTTCTTTATCTAAAATATTAGGATTCTTACCTGGTATGGGTCAAATGAAGGCTGCATTAAATAATGTTGATGATAAAGCGTTTGATAAAATAGAGGCAATCATTTGGTCAATGACTGAAGAAGAAAGACGTCATCCTGAATTAATTGATAGAGATTTCAAACGTAGAGATCGTATTGCAAAAGGTTCAGGTAGATCTATTCAAGAGGTAAACCGCTTAAGAGATACATTAAGTCAAATGAAATCTCAAATGAAGCAAATGAAAAATATGAATGAAGACGATATGAAGCGTATGCAAAACCAAGTTAAGGCTGGTAACTATCAAGGTGTTGCAGGAAAGCAGCCTAAGGTTAAAAAAGGCAAAGGCAAGAATAAAGGTTCATTTAGATTTTAATAATTAATCATTAAATCCATGGAAACATGGATTTTAAAAACCAAAAGGGGGCAAATTATGGAAATTATATCTACAGCATATAATAATGATGAACTAAATAAAACAATAAATTATGCTGATGGCTTTATTCTTATGATTAAGCCCTATAGTGTAGCATATAAAGATATTAATTTAGATGAAGCAATTAAATTATTAAAGGCTAATAATAAAAAAATAATATTAGGAATAAATAAAATATTTCATCCATTCGAAATAGATGAAATAAAAGGATTTATTAATAAATATAAAAATGATGATATCTATTATTATATTAGTGATTTAGGTATTGCAAATATCTTAATTGATTTAGGTCTAAATAATAAAATAATTTATAATCCTGAAACAATGATTACTAATTATTTAGATTTATCATTATTAATGACATTTAATTTTGATGCATATCAAATGTCATCTGAAATAACTTTAAATGATTTAAAATTAGCATATGAAAAAACTAATTCAAATTTAGCATATTTTGGTTTTGGTAAAAAGATAATGTTTTATTCAAAAAGAAAATTATTATCTTTATATTTAAATAAAACAAATATAGATATGCCAAAAGAAAATGGTTTTCTAAAAGAGACAACAAGAAACGATTACATACCTATTACAGAAAATGTAAATGGTACATATATTTTAAGACCATATGCAATATCTCTATTAGAAGATATAGATTCATTATCTTTCTTAAAATATATGATATTAGATTCTAATTATATTGATTTTAATGACTACATTAAGGTATTAAATACATATTATGATTATAATAATAAAAAAATATCATTAAATATGGCGCTTGATACAATTAATAATTTAAATCTATTAATCGAGGATGGATTTAAAAATAATGATACAGTATATCTAAAGGAGGAGCTTAAAAATGTCTAAATTCGAATTATTAGCTCCTGCAGGAGATTTAGAAAAACTAAAGGTTGCAATACTTTATGGCGCAAACGCAGTATTTATTGGTGGATTAAAATTTTCACTAAGATCAAGAGCGTCTAATTTCACTATAGAAGATATAAAAGAAGCATGTGATTTTGCACATAAGCATAATGCTAAAATACATGTTACATGTAATATTGTTATGCATAATAATGATACTAAAGGTATTTTAGAATATTTAAAAGAACTAGAAGCATGTGGTGTTGATTGTATTATTGCATCATCTTTATATATATTAAAATTAGTAAAAGATAATACTAAGATGGAAGCTCACGTATCAACACAATGCTCTACAGCTAATTTAGAAGCTATTAAATTCTATCAAAGATTAAATGTAAATAGAGTAGTTCTTGCAAGAGAATTATCTTTAGATGAAATAGAAGAAATAAGAAAAAATACTAAAATTGATATAGAAGCATTTATTCATGGTGGTATGTGTGTATCATATAGTGGAAGATGTATGTTATCAAATAATATGACTAATAGAGATGCAAATAGAGGTGGCTGTGCACATTCTTGTAGATGGTGCTATGATTATATAAATGATGGAAAAATTTATAATCCACAAGGTGATTATTTTGCAATGTCTAGTAAGGATTTATGCGCTATTAGGGCAATACCTAGAATGATGGATATCGGTATAAATTCTTTTAAAATAGAAGGCCGAATGAAGTCACTACACTATATTGCAACTGTAGTAAATGCATATAGAAGAATAATTGATGAATATGAATCAACTGGTAAGGTTAAAGATTTTGATAAATATATTAATGCTATATCAAAGGCTGAAAATAGATTAACAGCAACAGGCTTTTTATTTCATGAGCCTACAATAAATGAACAATTATATGACCTAAATTTAACAGTACCTACTAAGGATTTCATTGGTATTGTTAAAAAATATGATAAGGATAAGCATATTTGTTATATTGAACAAAGAAATTATTTTGAGCCTTTTTCTAATATAGAGATATTTTCCCCAAGAGGAACTAAAATAATTTCTATTAAAGAAATATATGATATGGATGGTAATCCTGTAGATGCAGCACGTCATCCACTTCAAGCATTATATTTTTATACAGATGAAAATTTAGAGCCATATGACTTATTGAGATTAGAATAATGAAAGAATATAAAATTAATGATTTAAATTTATTAGTTGAAATTGAATATAAAAGAAAAAATAGAAGAATATATATAAGACCTCAAAAGCCAAATATAGTTATAATTAGAACGCCTATTAAATTAACTGATGCTAAAATTAATGAAATTTTATTATCATCTTATAAATTCATAAAAAGAGTATTAGAAAAAGATGATATAATAAAGGAAGACAAATTACATTTGTTTGGTTTTGAATATGAATTAAAAGAAATTGATGATGAATCATCATATGTTGAATCAGATGGTAAATATATAATTATTCATAAAAATGAAAATGATGATATAAAGAAGCTAGTATCTAATTATTATATTGAATGCTTAAGACATTTTATTAATAGATATTTAGAAGAGGCTAAAACTAAATTAAATATTAATAGAATGGTTGATGTTAAATATAAAGATGTAAAAACATATTATGGAGTATGCTTTCCAAAAAAGAATTTAATTATATTTTCATCAAAATTAGCAAAATATGATCCAATATTAATTAAAAGTGTAATATATCATGAGCTTGCTCATTTCTATTTTTTAAATCATCAACAAGGCTTTTATAAGCTACTTGAAAATGTATTCCCTAATTATAAATACTATCAGCATAAGCTAAGAAGTATTAAATATAATGATAAATACTAGGAGGATATTGTATGAGAGGAAATTTTAATTATTATAATCCAACAAAATTATATTTTGGTGTAGATGCATTAGATAATTTAAGTACTGAACTTAAAAATTATGGTCCTAATGTTGTATTAATGTATGGATCTGGATCAATTAAGAAAAATGGTATTTATGATTCAATAATTAAAATATTAAAGGATAATAATAAAAATATAGTTGAAGATTCAGGTATTATGTCTAATCCTACAACAAATAAATTATACGAAGGTATAAAAATTGTAAGAGAGGCTAAAGCTGATTTAATTTTAGCAGTTGGTGGTGGATCAGTAATTGATTATGCAAAAGGTGTATCTGCATCAGTAAATCTAGATCCTAATATTGATCCATGGGATGAATATTATCTAAAATTAAATGATTGTAAGGTTTCACCAATTCCTGTTGGAACTATTTTAACTATGGTAGGAACTGGTAGTGAAATGAATGGTGGTTCAGTTATTACTAACCCTGATTCAAACTTAAAAATTGGTAAAGTATTTGGACCTGAATTATTTCCTAAGTTTACAATATTAAATCCTGAATTTACATTTAGTGTACCAAGATATCAAATGATAGCTGGTATATTTGATATAATGAGCCATATTATGGAGCAATATTTCTCAGGTGATGATGATAATACCTCAGATTATATTATGGAAGGCTTGATGAAATCATTAATTAATTCATCAAAAATTGCAGCAAAGAATCCTTTAGATTATGATGCAAGAAGTAATATAATGTGGACTGCAACATGGGCATTAAATACTTTAGTTGAAAAAGGTAAAACAACAGATTGGGAAGTACATATGATTGGTCAAGCAATAGGTGCTGTTACAAACGCAACTCATGGTATGACTCTATCTGCAATATCTATTCCTTATTATTGTTATATAATGCCATATGGAATTAAGAAATTTAGAAGATTTGCTATAAATGTATGGAATGTTAATCCTTTTGAAAAGAAAGGTGATACAGTTTATGCTAAAACTGATAAGGAGATTGCAGGAGAAGGCATTATCATGATGTCTGAATGGATGAAAGAAATTGGTTTGGTAATGCATTTATCTGAGCTTGGTGTAACAGAAGATTTATATGGTAGTATTGTTGAAGGTACATTCTTATTAACTGGAGGGTATAAAACTTTAACACCAGAAGATGTAATTAAAATTTTAAAGGCTAGTATGTAAATTTCTTTTGTAACATAAAATCTTGATTTTATTAATAATTTTAAGTATAATAATTAAGTATAATTTTGGAGGATATTATGGAAAATAAAAAAGTAGTAGACCTAACAACAGTTGGTAAGCAAGAATTAGAAGAAGAATTAGACAGACGCGTTAACATAGATCGTGAAAGAATTAAGCAAGCTATTAAAGAAGCTCGTGAGCAAGGTGACCTTTCTGAAAATGCTGATTATTCAGCAGCAAGAGAAGATCAAACTGCAAATGAAGCAAGAATTTTTGAAATTCAAAACATTTTAAAGTATGCTAGAATCGTTGATATCGTTAATGTTGAAGTTGAATATGTTGATACTAAGCAAGTATATAAATATCAAATTTGTGGTAGTGAATCTGATCCATTCAATGGAAAGATTTCAAATGATTCTCCTTTAGCTAAAGGATGCTTAACACATTCTAAAGGACAAACATTTACTATCACTACTGAAAATGGTAAAGATATTAAGGTTAAGCTTTTAAGCAAGAAGTAAAATTATGGCATCTTAGATGCCTTTTTTATTCAAAAATTTCAAATCTGTAAAATATATTTATAAACACAAAAATCGGTCATTTTTTCAAAAAATTGAAAGTCAAAAAAATGTTTTAATTTAGCCAAATTTTCTTTATGAAAAGGCTTGCAATTAAATTGATTTTTGTTATATAATAAAACTAGATAATTTTTATCATTACGGAGGAGAAAAAAGAAATGACAAAAGCAGATATGGTAGCTGCAGTAGCAGATAAGCTTGATTTATCAAAGAAGCAAGCTGAAATTGCTGTTGATACAGTATTCAACACAATTATGGATGGATTAAAGACTAATGACAAGGTGGTAATTTCAGGATTTGGTTCTTTTGAAGTTCGTACTCGTGCAGCTAGAACTGGTAGAAACCCTAGAACAGGTGAAGACATCACTATCCCAGAACAAAAGACTCCAGCATTCAAGGCTGGCAAGCAATTAAAGGACAGTGTAAAGTAAAAAAATTAGAACAGGGCCTGTTGGCCCTGTTTTTTATTTGGTGAGGCTCATATGAATGCATTTGATGCTATTTATACAAACAATATGGTAGCACTAAAGGATTATTTGGCAAATGGTAATGTAAATATTAAAAATGAAAGAGGTATGTCTTTATTACATTATGCTATTGTATTCGATAATCCTGAAATTTTTGATTTATTGCTATCAAGCTATATAGATGTTAATATTAAAGATGCTAGAGGTGAAACTCCTGCTCATTACTGTGTAGTTAATAACAAGATGGGATTTTTAAAAAGCCTAATTAGACATAACGCAGATATGACAATTAAGAACAATGATGGACAATCACCATTATTTAAGGCATGCTCTTTAGGTAGAGAGAATATGGTTTATTTATTACTTGAATCTAATAAATTCAATTTATATGAAAGAGATTCAAATGATGAAACTGTATTTATGGCCTTAGTAAGAAGCCGTAATTTAGATTTATTACAAAAAACAGTATTAGATGATAAGATTGTTGATTGTAAGAATTATGCTGGTGAAACTCCACTTCATATTGCAGCAAGATCTGGAGATATAAGAATTGTAAATTTTTTAATTGAAAATAAGGCTTTTGTTAATAGTAAAACAAAAACTGGTGAAACTCCATTATTCTATGCTGTTGCAGCACAACATTTAGATGTAATCGATTCATTAATTAAAAATGGTGCTGTCTTAGATTGTAAATCTACATTTGGAGATATGATATATGATAATATTCCATCATACGAATTATCAAGCTATGTAAATGAAAGATCTGAAAAATATAAAGCTTATTTATATCATACTAATTATCCACTACATTATGCTATTATTACAGAAAACTTTGAATTAGTTAAAAAGTATTGTGTATTAAGAAATGTAAGTAGAATGGATCAATTTGGTTATACTCCACTTGATTTAGCTATAAAAATTGGTAATGAAAGAATTTTGACTCTTTTAAAAGAAAATCTAAATTAATTATTGATTTTTATAGAATTTATTATATAATAATTATGATATGATTTTGTTAAGAGAGGAAAAAGTCCTCTCTTATTTATTTCTTAATACGAGGTGATATTTTGGAAAACAAGTATTTAACTGAAGGAGCTAAAGAAATTTTAAAGCCTTTCTTAGAAGAAAGAAATTTAAAATTATATGACTCTGAATTAGTAAAGGAAGATGGCAATCTAATATTAAGGGTTACAATTGATAATATTGATGGACCTATTGATATTGATACATTAGCATTAGCTAATGAATATTTATCTGATAGAATTGATAAATATGATAAGGATATGCCTGAATATATGCTTGAGGTATCATCACCAGGAGCTGAAAGAGTTTTAAAAAATGATGAAGAAATAGAAAAATCAATCGAAAAATATATTCACGTTGAAACTTCTAATATGGTATATGAAGGTGTATTAAAAGAATCAAATAGTGAAAAAATTGTAGTGAGAATAAATATAAAAGGTAGATTTAAAAATCAAGAGATTTCAAAAAATGAAATTAAATTAATCAGATTGGCTGTTAAATTTTAGGAGGGGTAGAAGATGATTAAAAAAGAATTTTTTGAGCAAGTAAAATTACTTGCAGAAGAAAGAAATATCTCTATTGAGGATGTATTAGAAATATTTAAAAAGGCATTAGAGAATGCTTATAAGAAAGAATATGGCAATTCATCTTGCCGTGTTGAATTCAAACCTGAAAAGTCTGCAATTTTCTTATATTCAGTAAGAAAAGTAGTTGAAGCTTATACTGAAAAGGTAGAAGAAACTGAAGAAGATGAAAAGGATGAAATTGAAGAAATCTTATTAGAAGATGCTAAAAAGATTAAAGCATCAGCTAAGGTTGGAGATGTAATTGAATGGCAAGTTCCATTAAAGGATTTCTCTAGATCAGCTATTTTAGCTTCTAAGTCAATTACTAACCAAGGTGTTAGAACTAAGCAAAGAGAAATGACTTATGAGCATTTCAAAGATTTAGAAAATGAAATGGTTTTAGCAACAATTTCTAATGAAAATGAACGTTCTGTAATTTTAGATTTAGGTTATGGTGCAACTGCAACATTACCAAAGAGCGAGCTTGCTGTTGGTGAAACTGTTGAAATTGGTAAGACTATTAATGTTTATATTAAATCAGTTGAACAAACAAATAAAGATCCAAGAATTACAGTATCTAGATCTGATAAACAACTTGTAATTAGATTAATGGAAAAATATATTCCTGAAATCGCTGATGGTACTATTGAAATTAAAGGTATCGCACGTGATGCAGGTGATAGAAGCAAGATTGCAATCTATTCAAACGATAACAATGTAGATGCAATTGGTTCTTGTGTTGGTGAAGGTGGATCTCGTATCCGTGAAGTTGTTAATGCATTAGGCGGAGAAAAGATTGACTTATATAAGTGGAGTGAAAATCCTGAGGAATTAATTACTAATTCATTACAACCAGCTAATGTAACAAAGGTATTAAGCATTGATCCTAAGACCAAATCAAGTGTTGTTGTAGTACCTGATGCTCATCTATCATTAGCAATTGGTAAGTCAGGACAAAATGTAAGACTTGCAGTACAATCTTGTGGTTATAAGATTGATATTATCCCTGTAAGTGTTGCATACGAGCGTGGCGATTTAATCTAATGAAAGAGAAAAAGCAAATTTTACGTACCTGTGTTGTATCAAAAGAGGTATGTGAAAAGAAGGATTTAATTAGAATCGTAAGAACACCTGAAGGAAATGTAATAGTTGATACTAAGGGTAAGGCTAATGGTAGAGGTGCTTATTTAAAAAAGAGTAAGGATGTAATATTATTAGCAAAGAAGTCTAAAGCATTAGATAAAAAGCTTGAGGTTTCAGTTCCTGATTCTATTTATGATGAGCTTTTAGGTCTTGTAAATGAATAAGGTATTAAATAATTTAGGATTATGTCTTAAGGCAGGTAAATTATGTCATGGGGCAGATTCAGTTATTGAAGGCATTAGAACTAAAAAGGTAAAATATGTTTTTTTAGCAAATGATGCTGCAATAAATACTAAAAAGAAAATAACAGATAAAGCTAAATTTTATTCTGTGGAGGTTAATGAAGAGTATACCTCATTAGAACTTTCAACTGCTATTGGAAAATCAGGAAGAATGGTAATTGGAATAACTGATGAAAACTTTTTAAAAATATTAAAGAAATAAGGTGATTTTTTGTGGCTAAGAAACAAAAAGAAACAAGAGCTTCAAATTTACCAGTAAAAAATAATGGTAAAAATAAGAAAGAACAAGCAAATCAACCAAAAACAGTTTTAACTTATAAAGAGGGGATGACTGTAGCCGATGTTGCAGCAGGTATGGGTAAAACAAATGCTCAAATCATTATGAAGCTTATGCAAGTTGGTATTATGGCAACTCAAAATCAAACAATCGATAGAGAGACATGTGAACTTGTCGCTATGGATTTTGGATTTGAATTAAAGGATGAAGTTATTACTGATGTTACTAGATTTGATGAATTCGTTATTGAAGATGATGAAGCTTCACTTGAATCACGTCCACCTGTAGTTACTATTATGGGTCATGTTGACCATGGTAAAACTACACTTCTAGATACAATTAGAAACTCAAGAGTTGTTAAATCAGAATCAGGTGGGATTACTCAACATATAGGTGCTTATCAAGTTGAGCATAATGGATTTACAATTACATTTATTGATACTCCAGGACATGCTGCATTTACTCAAATGAGAGCAAGAGGAGCACAAATTACAGATATAGTTGTATTAGTAGTTGCTGCAGATGATGGTGTAATGCCTCAAACTGAAGAAGCAATATCACATGCTAAGGCAGCAGGATGTCCAATCATTGTTGCTGTAAATAAGATGGATAAGCCAACTGCAAATCCTGATAGAGTAATGCAAGAATTAGCAAATTATGACTTACTTGCTGAAGCTTGGGGTGGAGATACAATTTTCGTACCAATTTCAGCCCTAAAGGGTACAGGTGTTGATAACTTACTTGAAATGATTCAACTTGTTGCTGAAATGAAGGATTTAAAAGCAAATAAAAATAGACTAGCTATCGGTACTGTAATTGAAGCATTACTAGATAAAGGTAGAGGTCCTGTTGCTACATTCTTAGTTCAAAATGGTACATTAAAGGTTGGAGATATCGTTGTTTGTGGTAATACTTATGGTAGAATCAGAACAATGGAAGATGATAGACATGCTAAATATGAAGCTGCAACACCATCTACAGCAGTAGCTGTAACTGGTTTAAATGAAGTGCCACAAGCTGGTGATAAATTCATGGTATTTACTGATGAAAGACTAGCTAGAGATACTGCCGCTGCAAGAGCATTAAAGGCTAAAAATGCAGATCAAGCTGCAAAGAAGGCTACATCATTAGAAGATTTATTCGCAAACGCATCAGCTGATAAATCTAAGGAATTAAATTTAATTATTAAATGTGATGTTCAAGGCTCAGTTGAAGCTTTAAGTCAATCATTATTAAAATTAAATGTTGAAGACCTAAAGGTAAATATAATAAGAGCGTCTGTTGGTGCTATTACAGATACTGATGTTACACTTGCTGAAGCATCTAATGCTATTATCATAGGATTTAATGTAAGACCTATGGCAGCTGTAAGAAATGAAGCACAAGTTAAAGGTGTTGAAATTAGATTATATAGCATTATTTATAAGGTATTAGAAGATATTGAAGCTGCCTTAAAGGGTATGCTAGATCCTGTATATGAAGAAGTTGTTACAGGTCAAGCTGAAGTTAGACAAACATTTAAATTATCAACTGTTGGTACAATTGCAGGATGCTATGTTACTGATGGTGTAATTGAAAGAAACTCTTTAGTAAGAGTATTAAGAGATGGTATCGTTATATTTGAAGGTAAGATGGCTTCTTTAAAGAGATTCAAAGATGATGTTAAAGAAGTTAAAAATGGCTTCGAATGTGGTATTACTATCGAGAAATTCAATGATATTAAAGAAGGCGATGTCATTGAAGCTTCTATAATGAAAGAAGTTGAAAGATAATGAGTCTATCTTTAAAAAGAATGGAATCAACTGCTTTAAGAGAGCTTTCTATCATTTTGAACCGTGAGGCTAAAAATGAATTATTAAAGCATATAACTATAACAGAAGTAAGAATTACAAATGATTTATCATATATGACAGTTTTCTATTCTTTCTATCAAGGAAAAATGGAAGATTATACAAAAGCATTAGAAGAATCAAATGGTTATTTAAGATCTGCTTTAGCTAAAAAGCTAAATGCAAGAAAGATGCCTGAATTAATTTTCAAATTTGATGAATCTTTAGCATATGGAAATCATATTGATGAATTATTAAATGAATATCATAAAAAGCATGATAATAAAGAGGAGAAATAAAAATGGCTTGTGATCATAATTGTAGTAGTTGTAAAGCTGCAAGCTGCGGTAAAAATCAATCTTTATTAGTTGAAACTAATGAAAATAATCATATCAAAAAAATAATCGCTATTATGTCAGGTAAGGGTGGAGTAGGTAAATCAATGGTTACAACTACACTTGCTGTAAATTTAGCAAAGCAAGGCTATAGTGTTGGTATTCTTGATTCAGATATTACTGGTCCATCTATTCCAAAAGCATTTGGTTTAAAGCCAGGTGTTACAGGTAATAGTGATAATTTAATGTTTCCTCCTATTACAAAAAAATATGGAATTAAGGTTATGTCAATTAACGTTTTAATTGATGATCCAACACAACCAGTTGTATGGAGAGGACCAGTTTTAGGTAGTGCAATTAAGCAATTCTATCAAGATGTATTATGGTCTGAATTAGATTATTTATTAATAGATATGCCTCCAGGAACTGGTGATGTAGCATTATCTGTATTCCAAATGATTCCTGTTGATGGAGTAGTTATTGTATCTACACCACAGGATTTAGTAAAAATGATTGTAGGAAAAGCAGTATCTATGTGTAATCAAATGAATATGAAAATTGTTGGTCTTGTTGAAAACATGGCATATTATGTATGCCCATGCTGCAATAATCCATTATATCCATTTGGTACATCTAAATTAGATGATGTATGCGAAACATTTAATTTAAAACCACTAGCAAGCTTACCTATTAATTCAAATATCGCAAATATTATCGACAATGGTAAAGCAGAAGATATGGATGTATCTTATGCTGATAATCTAGCTAAAGAAATTATTGATTTTGAATAATGAATTGTAAATGTGCATTTATAGTTTATAAATCAGCTATGGGCGATACTGAGCTTGATGATTTTATTACTAAAATTGGAATAGAACCAGGAGAAACAGAAGAAAGATTATTTTATGGCCTTTCTAAAACAAAGGTTACAGAAGATTTTCAATTATCAATATTTGTTTATGAATCATTATCATTTATAATTCATAAAGCTAAATTATTAAAAGATTTAAAGGACATGTATCATACATTTTATGAATTACAAATTAAATTCTCATATGATGAGGATGAATCATATTATTTTTCAGATTTTAATTTATCTGATGAAATATTAGATTTTATAAAAATAACAGATACATATTATAATTTAGATACAGGTATAAAATAGACATCTCATTTGAGATGTTTTTTTATATAAAAAACATAAAAATATTAATTTATAATTATTAAATTTTAATTTTTTATCAATAATAAAAAAAATTTTATTTTAAAAAACTTTTTTTAAAAACTTTAGCCTCTTGATGTCTATTATTATATAGAGGTGATAAAAATTGAAGAAAATTATTTTTGCATTATTCATTATTAATTTTTTATTAATTCCATCATTTTTTATAAAAACATATGCAGCTGATACAGATTATTTAGCATATATAGAAATAATAATGACAACAGGTAAATTAATAAGAAATTATACAAAAGAAGAATCAGAAGCATTGAAAATAAAATCTGAAAAGCAAATGGCATTTGGAGTATCAATTGCAGTTGATAATGCTGCAACACCTGCAACATATATTTCAAGTATCTTAGTTTCATATGAAAATTCAGGTACAACTGATATTGAATTTGTAAAAGAAATTCAAATTGAAACAAATCAAACAATATCCTTTTCTACAGGTGGTCAGGTATCAGGTGGGGCATCTGGTAATATTAAAAAGGTAAAGGCAGAGGTTGCTGCAAAAGCTAATGTAAATTATTCTAAAACATCAGAAAAAAGTGTTAAAGAGAAAAAACAAATGAAATTAAAGGTTGAAGCTAATTCAAAGATGATTTTATATTTAACAGGTGACTTATTAGTATATAATGGTTATTTTTCAATGTATGCATTCTTTGTTAAACAATTATCAGCCCCATATGAATTTATAAGATTAAATACTCAATATGAAAGATTAGAAAAGGCATCGATTAATGAAGATTTAATAGTTGAGGGTGGTAAATAATGAAAAAGATTAAAATTTTAATTATAATAATCCTTTCTATAGTATTAGTAACTACAATAACTTTAATAATTGTATTTTCTAATATGAAAAAGACAAAAGAAGGATATCATACAATACTCGAAAACAAATCATATGTATATGAAGAAAATAGAAAAATGACATTTAATGTTTATTCTGATACTAAAGTATCAATTATTGGTGATGTTAATAATAATTCATATATTTTAGAATTAGGCTCATTAACATATACCTTAGATAATATTAGCGTTAGATCATATGGTATTCCTAATTCATATTTAATCAAAATAGATGCAGATATACCAAATGTATCAGGTGTTGTATCTTCAGATTTAGCTAAATTAATTATATATACATCTAAAAATATAATTACATTAAAATTAGGTTCTATATCAATTTTGAATCCAAATGAATATGAATTACTCGGATTTGATAGATTATACGCAAGCTATTGTATGGTAGATGGCTATAAACAGCTTGTTGGAATTAATATTAAATTTAATAAAAAATATGATATTATATCTGATTTTAAAATTGGTGAATATTGTTATGGTAATTTAAAACAAATCAGAATGGAAAATTACGAAAATGAAATTGATATTAAATCATTAATACCAGAATATAATATAACAAGAGTAGAGAACTCAAAGGCATTTAATATTTTAAATACTTCATATTTTATTCCTATTAATTACACATCATTAATGATTATAAAAGAAGGATATATAACACTTAAAATTAATAATGTTAAATATTATATTGATACATTTTCATTTATGACAAATGACCTAGATTATGATACCTATAAGGATGTTATGAAAGAAGGAATAATATCATGATCAAATTATTAAATGTTCAAAAGAAATATTCAGGTAATTATGTCTTAGATAATGCGACAATTGAAATAAATAAATCAGGTCTATATATCCTAAATGGAATTAATGGTTCAGGTAAATCTACAATAATAAAATTAATGACAGGTATTGTTTATAAAACATCTGGTGAATTAAAAATAAATGATACAATATCATATCTACCTGATAAATTTTTATTTCCTAAGCTAATGAAAGTAAAAACATATTTATCCTTAGTATTAGAAAGAAAATCTAAAATAGATGAATTAATTTCAAAATATCAAATACCTAATAAAAGAATAGGAGAACTATCTAAAGGTAATTTGCAAAAGCTTGGATTACTTCAAATCTTTGAATATGATGCAGATTGTTATATATTAGATGAACCAATTGACGGCTTAGATGATTTTGCTAAAAAATTAGTAAAAGAGATAATAAAAGAAAAACTATTAGCAAAAAAGATAGTAATAATTAGCTTACATAATAAGACATTCTTTAATGATCTAAATCCTATTATTTATGATATTAAGGAGGGAAGAATAAATGAAAAAAGAAAAAAGCTTCAGTCTAATGACATTAGTTAAGCTATATTCAAGCTTTTTATTTCAAAAAACTACAATAATTATATTTAGTATTGCCTTAGTATTAATATTAGGTATTATTATATATTTATCAAATCCATTTATGAATGTTAATGATTATTTAGTAGGATATAAAGAAATACATCTTAATTTCTTTTTACAATCATTTTTTGTTTTACAGTTATTTAATTCAGTTATTATAGCAACAATATCTATTTCATTAATAATACAAGCTCAAAGCTTTGATACATTATTTTTATCTCATACATCAAGATGGAAGCTTTGCATTTCTAAAATAATAACATCATCAATTGTATTATTCTTGCTAGTAGCATATGAGATATTATTAATTATAATAATTCCTTTAATTAGATTTCCTTTATTTAATATAAATAAGGATATAATATTTTCATTATTTTATTTATTCTTATCTACATTAACAGAATCAATTATTTCATTTTTAGTATCAATTATAATACCTGTAGTATTTTCTCCAATGTTATTTATGTTTATATCTGTTGTAATTAAATTATTATGTAATAATTTTACTAATTTCAAAAATATTTTTACAAAAATAATTCCTTTTGTAGATGTATCATATGATGGAATAAAATTTGATGCTTTCATGCTAACGCCTATATGGATATTGCTATTTGGTATGTTATTTTTAAGTATTTATTCAATTAAAGATTTAAAATAATTTAATATATGATATAATAATGAAAAAAGAAAAAATAAGTATTGACATAAAATATAAATTAGTGTATTATATTTGAGTAAAATAAATATGTGGAAAGAAGAAACGCCCGTTTCTCGCCTGATTGATTATGT
>CAMOUB010000025.1 GCA_946626345.1 uncultured Caryophanales bacterium
ATTTTAATATGAATAAGAAAGAATTTTACACAAGATTAGGTAAAGCAGCTTATGAGTATGGGGCTCTTTACGAAACCTATTCAACAAAAATTAATAAAAGGACAGATAATTTCATATGGATTTTATATGCTATAGATTTTAATGGTCTCGAAACGCAAAAAGAGATCGCTGACCATTGGTCTATGCCAATATCAACGGTGAACACTATCATCAAGCAAATGGAAAAGGAAGGTTATGTAGAACTCATAAAAAAAGAAGATGATGGTAGGGAAAGAAAAATAAAACTCACTGAAAAAGGCATTGAGTATAGCAAAGACATTTTAAAAGATATTTATCTAGCTGAAGATAAGGCATATAAAAAGCTTAAAAATCCAAAAGAGCTTATTGAAGAATATGAAAGATTAGTGTCTGAAACAAAGAAAGCGATAAAGGAGATTGATAACAATGACTAAATTAAATCTAACACAAGAATGGGATAAGGTATTCCCAAAAAATGAAAATGTGAATCATAAGAAAGTTACATTTAAAAATCATTTTGGTATTGAACTTGCTGCGGATATGTACTGGCCTAAAGAAGAAGGCAAATATCCTGCAATTGCTGTGTCAGGTCCATTTGGTGCAGTAAAAGAACAAAGTAGTGGCTTATATGCTCAAGAAATGGCATCACGCGGATTTTTAACAATTGCTTTTGACCCATCATTTACAGGTGAATCAGGTGGAGAGGCTAGATATATGAATTCACCAGATATAAATGTAGAAGATTTCCAAGCAGCAGTTGATTTTTTATCTAATCTTGATTGCGTTGATAATGAAAAGATATCGATTATCGGAATTTGTGGTTGGGGTGGTATGGCTATTCAAACAGCATGCATTGATACAAGAATAAAAGCCACAATAGCCGTCACTATGTATGATATGTCAAGGGTGACAGGAAATGGTTATTACGATAGTGCAGATAATGAAGAAGCAAGATATCAAGCAAGAGTTGAGTTAAACAAACAAAGAACTTTAGACTTTAAAAACGGCACCTTTGCTTTAGCAGGAGGGGTCCCAGATATAGTACCGCAAGGAATGCCAGACTTCTTTAATATGTATCACGATTATTATAAAGTTCCAAGAGGCTACCATCCACGTTCATTAAATAGTAATAATGGATGGTGTGTTACAGCATCTTCATCACTTCTTAATACGAGATTATTTACATATGCATCAGAAATAAGAAGTGCAGTAATGATTTTACATGGTGAAAAAGCACACTCATTATATTTTGGTCAAGATGCATTTAAATTATTAAAAGGTGATAATAAAGAATTATTGATTGTACCTAATGCTGACCATTGTGATTTATATGATGGTGGGATTAACCATGACAAGATACCTTTTGATAAGATAGAAGATTTTATTAGAAAGAACATATAAAAGAAACAATAAGCCATTCTTAAGCAATAGGAGTGGCCTATTTATTTATAACGAAAGGGTGTTGCAAGGGTGTTTCATTTGTATCACTATAGTTGTCCTTGTACTAATAGTCAAAAACCGAACCCACAAAAGTATTGGTTCATTTTAAAAAAGGATTTTTCAAGAAGTATATGTGCATATTTTACATATATGGTGAAAAGAAAAATCCTTTTTTTGTTTCTTAATACGTAATAAGTATATTATAAAATTGTATAAAATTAAATTACATAAAATCTAATTATGCATTATAATATATTTGAAAGCACTATAGGAGGGGTATTATGGAATTATCTAAAAAACAAAAAATAATATCAATTATTTTAAAATTAGTAATTATAATATCAGCAGTAGTAGGAACTATTATGAGTGCAGTCGCATCTATAGAAGCATTTATGGGTGGAGAGACTGTATTTATGTATTTTACAATTCAATCCAATATATTAATAGCTTTAGTTAGCTTAATAGGTTTATTTATAATATTACTTAATAAAAAAGTTAATCACGTATGGAATATAATCAAATTTGTATCAACAATATCTATTAGTTTAACAGGCTTAGTATTTAGCTTTGTTTTAGCTCCTACAATGGGAATTGAAGCTTGGAGTATTCCAAATATATTAACCCATGTAATTGTTCCTATTTCAGCCATTGTTGATTTCTTTATTGTATGTAGTATTGTTAAATATAAGAAAATAGAAGTAATGTATGTTGTAATACCACCACTATTATATGCAATATATGCATCTATTGGTTATGTATTAAATTGGCAATTTAGTAAGAATACAAATTATCCATATTTTTTCTTAAATTGGGGTAGTGAAGCAGGAGCTATTGGATTTTCATCTAAGCTTCCTTTTATAGGAGTTATTTGGTGGATTTTATTACTATTATTACTTTTAATTGGTTTAGGTTTTTTATATTTAAAAATAATCGAATTAATAAAAAGAAAATCTAATAAAAATAACATAGAATAAAATACTGTTTTTAAAGCTTTATCCTCCCTTTTATTGTTTGCATAATATATTATTAAATGTTAAAATAACAATAAAGAGAGGTATTTTTTATGATATTTGCTGTTGATCCTATACTTAATTTATTAAATTTAGATGAGGCTATAACTTGGTATGGCGTTATTGTAAGATTACTTGTTGCAGCTATATTTGGTGGTATTGTAGGTCTTGAAAGACAAAATAGCAATCAATCAGCAGGCTTTAGAACACATATAATATTAACTGTAGCTAGTGCTTTAGCAATGCTTACAAATCAATTCATTATCGAAAGATTTGGAACAGGTGATATTTCAAGAATAGGTGCAGGTGTTGTATCTGGAGTCGGATTTTTAGGTGCAGGAACAATTATAATTACATCTAGAAATAGAATTAAAGGATTAACTACAGCAGCAGGCTTATGGGCATGCTCATGCTTAGGTATAGCAATTGGTGCTGGCTTTTATACAGCAGCAATATGTGGATTTATAATTTATATCTTTGCATTATTATTACAACCAATAGAAAAGAAATTATCAAAATACAGCAAATATGTAAATCTACATTTAGAATTTGATGATCCTAAAAAATTAAGTTCTTTTATTAATTATATTAGAGCAAAAAATATAAAATTAATTTCATTAAATAATAATGAAAATTATAAAGATACTGGAATTTATGCTTATAATGTATTATTAAGTATTCCTAAGAAGTCTAATAGAGAAATACTTACAAATGATTTAAGTAATAATAAAGATATAAAATATTATGAATATATTTAATAATGAAAAATAAAATCGCTTTTTTGCGATTTTTTTAAATTCTAATTTTTGTTCTATATAAAAGAGTAAACGTTATCAATGTTTACTTATAAAAAAGTAATATGTTATAATGTTTAAAAAGGAGATTAAGAAAAATTATGATTAGATTAGAACTTATAACAAATGAAAACATTACATTTGCAACTAGAATTCAAAATGAAATTTTCCCAGAATATAATGGATTAAATAATTATCTAGATTCATTAAAGAATGATTCTAGTATACATTTTTTCTTAGTATATGAAGGTGATATTTGTATTGGTACAACAGGTATTTACGCATATAAAAATGATGATAAAAATGCATGGATTGGTTTCTTGGGTCTAAAGGGTAAATATAGATATCAAGGAATTGGAAAAGATGTATTAGCATTAACAGAAGATTATGCTAGAAAAAATAATTATAAATTTATTAGATTATTCACTGATAAATTAAATAATGATCCTGTAATTAATTTCTATAAGAAAAATGGTTATACATTTGAAGATTATAATTCAAATTTAGAAGAAAAGAAGAATGATTTCTTAGTAGTTATAGGCTCTAAGTCATTAACCGGTGAAAAGGTTGAACCATGGAACAATAAATTCCTAAACATCTCTAAACAAGCTTTAAAACAAATCTATGATTAATGTATAATAAATCATATTTATTGGGGATGGTTAAATGTTTTTAGATTCATATAATAAATTTTATAGCGATGGCTTTTTGGGATATGGAGAAAATGGAGATTTTAAATATTTTTCATTAGCTCATTTTCTACCAATAGTTATTTTAATAGCAGCAATCGTATTAACATATGTATTTAGAGATAAAATAAAGAATTATAAATATGAAAAATATATAAGATATAGCTTAGCTTTTTTGATGATGTTAGTAGAAATGTCATATTATTGGAGAATGCTATATAGTGGTAACCCAAATAGAGAAGATTTATTATCTCATTTTCCTATTCAGGTTTGTACAATATCCGCTTTACTAACAGTATTTTTACTTACAACAGAAAGTAAGCAATTATTCGATTATTTAGCATATGTGGTATTAACTCTTGGTATGGTGCCTTTAATAACTCCAGCTGTAATAATGAATACAGGTCCAAGATATTATAGATATTATCAATTTTTCTTAGAACATTTAATTCCTATTTATTCAGTATTCTATTTTATGTTTATTAAGGATAGAAAAATTGAATTAAAGAATATTTGGAAACCATTTGTTTTATTAGTTCCATTTGGTCTTATTGCAGTAATACTAAATTCAAATATTGAGGGTGCAAATTATTTCTATTTAGGTACACAAACAGATGGTGCATCAATAGCTAATATAATGCCTAATAATATTGTTTTGAAATGTTTTATATATGCCGCAATAACAATTAGTTTATTTTTAATTTTATATGGTATTTATTATTTGGTAAATTATTTAGTAAATAAATATAGAAATAAAGATAAAGAAATAGTAGAAGAAAATTCAAAAGCCCTTTAGGGGCTTTTTTTTCTACAAATTTTTGTAAATTGTGTAATATTGTGTTTTTTGTTGACATTAATATTTATTTCTTTTATAATTCAAAAAGTAATCCTTTTAAGAGGGGGAGAGAAAAATGAGAAGAATATTTGTAGATTCAGGTTCATCAATAAAATATGATGAATTAGAAAAATATAACGTTGAATTAATTCCGCTTAAAATATTAATCGGTGATAAAGAATATTTTGATGATGGTAAAGATTTAACAATTGATAATTTCTATAAGCTATTAGAAGAAGAAAAGACTTTTCCTAAAACAAGCTTACCACAGTTAGATATTTTAGAAAAAAGAGTTACAGACTACACAAATTTAGGTGATGAGGTTGTAATTATTACTATCTCTAGTAAAATTAGTGGCGAAAATAACGCATTAAAGATGTTATTTGAAGATAATAAAAAAGTATTAGTCTTAGATTCTAAAGTTGCTGTTGGTGGTATTAGATTAATTGTTGATTATTTAAATAGAAATAAAGATATACCTTTTGATAAGATTGAACAAAAGGTAAATGAATTCATTCCAAGAATTCAAATTATGGCCATCCCTGAAACATTAAGAAATTTATTAAAGGGTGGAAGATTATCTAAAACAGAATGGTTATTAGGTTCTATTTTACAAATTAAGCCAACAATTGGATTTAAAGATGGTAAAGTAAAAGTATTATCTAAAAATAGAGGACTAAAAAAAGCAATGAAAGAAGTAGCTTCAATGCTTCAAGAACTTGATTGTGATACATCATATGATATTATTGCATCATATACATATAATAAAGAAAATGTAGATGAATTAATTAGTATGGTTGATGAAAAATATAAATCAGCAATCAAAGTTTATGATAACCTAGATCCTGCAATCGCAGTACACTGGGGTCCTAACGCATTTGGCTTCGTATTCATTTCAAACAAATAAAAATAAGCATCAGCTAAAAAAACTGATGCTTATTTTTTCTTTTTTTCATACATTGGTGTATTATTTCTAATACCATTATCGTAATAATAATCACTATTTTTTATAAAATAATCTGTCATTATTTTTTCTACATCTATTTTAGCCTTTTCTAATGATTTACGTTTATTGCCTAAATCCTCTAGGTAATATGGTTCTAATATATTATAGTGTATACAAGGCTTTTTACCTCTAAATAGTTTATATAAGCCCTTTGGCTTATGAAATGTAATAACAGTAGGTATTATCTTTTTAGTCGAATTATATGCAAAATGAAATACTCCAGGCATTAGATTTCTTATGTGGTCACAATAAGGAATTAATGCTGCTTCAGCATAAAATAATATATTATTTCCTTTATTAATTACCTCAGGAGTCTCTTTATTAAATCTTCTTAATAATGATGTTTCAGTAGGAATAGGTACTGCACCACCATCTCTAAATAGTCTTGATACAATTCCAAATCCTAAATTTGATTCTAGTGTAGTCACATATATTCTTTTAGTAGGAATAGAAGTTAATATTATAAATACATCAAATGGAAAAACGTGATTAGAAATAACTAATGAGCCTTTAATATTTTTCTTATTCTTTTTACCCTTAACTCTAACTCCCCAGAATATATATTTAGGTATTAACATAAAAAATATAAAACAATAAATAATAATTTTATTCCATATTTTAAATCCAATACTTTTTCTATATAGATTATAATTGCTTTTTAAATGGACTTCTTTAGGATGAAATCCATTATCATATGTATGCTCATTTTCATTAATGATTTCTTTATCCTTCTCCATAAAAACCTCGCAAAATCTATGATAATTATACATATTTTTAGTGTTTAATTCAATATGCAATTATGATACAATTATCTAGAGGTGTATTAAGATGAAGGTTATTTTAGGCTTATCAGGTGGAGTAGATTCAAGTGTTGCTCTAAAACTATTAAAGGATGAAGGGTATGAAGTTGAAGCTATGTTCATGCGAAATTGGGATTCTGCAACAAATAATGATATATTAGGTAACCCTGATATATCAGATGATGTATGTCCACAAGAAAAGGACTTTCAGGATGCACAAAAGGTATGTGACGAATTAGGAATAAAACTTCATCGTATTGATTTTATTGAAGAGTATTGGGATACTGTATTCACTTATTTTTTAAATGAATATAAAAGTGGAAGAACTCCTAACCCAGATATAATGTGTAATAAATATATTAAATTTAATGCTTTCTTAAAACATGCATCTACACTTGGTGCTGATTATATAGCTATGGGTCATTATGCAAGAGTAAGACATGAAAAGGATAAAAGCTATCTTTTAAGAGGTGTAGATTCAAATAAGGATCAAACATATTTTTTATGTCAAATAAGTCAAGAACAATTAAGAAAATCATTATTCCCTGTTGGTCATTTAACAAAACCAGAGGTAAGAAAGATTGCACTTGATGCTAATTTATATACTGCAAAGAAAAAGGATTCTACAGGTATTTGCTTTATCGGCGAAAGAAATTTCCATCAATTTTTAAAGAATTATTTACCATCAAAGCCAGGAAATATTGTTACAACTGATGGTAAGGTAATTGGTAAGCATGATGGATTAATGTATTATACAATTGGCCAAAGAAAGGGTCTTGGAATTGGTGGATCAAATGAATACGAAAGTGCTGCATGGTTTGTATGTGGTAAGGATTTAGAAAAGAATGAGCTTATTGTAGGACAAGGCCATGATAGTATTTATTTGATATCTGATAATTGCTATGCATCAAATGTTAATTGGATTACAGATAAGCCAATTGAAGGTAAAAAATATACTGCAAAATTTAGATATCGTCAACCTGATAATGACATCACTCTAGAATTTATTGATGATGATCATATTCATGTATTATATCCTGAAGGTGTAAGAGCGGTAACACCAGGACAGGCTGTTGTAATATATGATGGTGAAATCTGCCTTGGTGGGGCAATAATTGATAGTGTATATTATAAAGATGAAAGAAGAAAATATTAATGGAAGAAAAGACAATTATAACTGGAACCATTGAAAATTATATATATGAATCAGATAGCTCATATAGAGTATGTGAAATTACATTAGATAATGATGAATCAGTTGTTATTGTCGGTTCTTTTCCACGCCTTGATGAAGGATTAAGCTATGAATTTAGTGGAGTTTATAAGGAACATCCAAAATATGGTAAGCAGTTTTTTGTTGAATCTTATACTAAATCAGATAGCTTTACTAAATCAGGGCTTTTAAATTATTTATCTAGTGGTAAATTTTATGGAATTGGTCCTAAAATTGCATCTAATATTATTGATAAGCTAGGACTTGATTGTATAAAGAAAATAATAGAAGACGAAAATGCATTAGATAATATTCCTTCATTAACTAAGCCAAAGGCAGAAGCATTAAGAGAATTATTAAAGATTAATTATATAAAAGAACAAGTATATATTAAACTATATGGCTTTGGACTAACTACTAAAATGGTTAATAAGCTATATGATAAATATGAGAATAAGGCAGCTAATAAAATAGAAGAAAATCCATATAGATTAATAAATGAGGTTGAAGGATTTGGCTTTAAAAAAAGTGATAATTTAGCACTAAATTTAGGTATAGCACCAAATGATATTAGACGTATTAAGGCATCACTAATATATACCCTAAATTATGTATGTTATCAAAATGGATTTACATATTTAACTAAAGAACAATTAATTAATTCAGCGAAATCATTAATAACTAAGGTTGATATAAATGAAATAGATTTTATTGATGCACTTTGTGATTTAGAAATGAGTAAAGAAATAATAGTTGAAGATGATAGAGTCTTTGATTATTCATTATATAATGCTGAAAGAAATGTAGCTGAAAAACTATTAAAGCTTAATGAAATTAAGCCAAATTATAAAAAAGATGACGTAAAAAAAGCCTTAGATTATGTTAAAGGCTTAGTTGAAATAGAATATACTCCACTACAAGAAGACGCTATTATAAGTTCTTTATCAAATAAATTATCGATTATAACAGGTGGACCTGGTACAGGTAAATCTACAATATTAAAGGGTATATTATTAACCTATGCTAAATTATTAGATGTAGCAATTACAGATGATATTTTTGATTATAAGGTGTGTATGGTATCACCTACAGGTAGAGCCGCAAAAAGAATGGCTGAATTGACAAATCATAAGGCAACAACTATTCATAAGGCACTAGGCTATAATTATACTGATAATTTTACAAGAGATGAATATAATCCATTATCTATAAGCTTACTTATAGTAGATGAAGTATCAATGCTTGATATTTTATTATTACAAAGCTTATTAAAGGCAATACCTAATAAATGCCAAATAATACTAATTGGAGATTCAAATCAATTACCATCAGTAGGACCTGGTAATGTATTAGCAGATCTTTTAAATTCAAAATTATTTAAAACAACAAGATTAACTCAAATTATGCGTCAGGCATCTGATTCTGATATTATTAGATTATCTAATATGGTTTTACAAGAAAGAATTAATTATTCAATCTTTTCTAATAAAAAAGAAATCTTTTTCTATGATAGAGAGACAAAAGATGCAATAGATGGAATCTATAAAATATTAGATAATTTTATATCAAAGGGTGGAGATTTATATTCAGATATACAAATACTTGCCCCTATGTATGCAGGAGTTGCAGGAATAGATGCAATTAATTTAGCTATACAAGAAAAATATAATAAAGAAGATAAACTAATTGTAAGAGATAATAAAGTATTTAAGAAAAATGATAAGGTATTACAATTAAAAAATGATTCTATGCTAGATATCATGAATGGTGATATAGGAAAAATTGTAGACATCATAAAAGTAGATGAAAAGGATGCATTATTAATTGATTTTGATGGAAGAATAATAACTTATTATGCATCTGATTTAGATAATTTAACTCTAGCTTATGCTATATCAGTTCATAAAGCTCAGGGCTCAGAATTTGATAATGTAATAATGCCAATATTGCCAAGCTATCAAATAATGCTTAAAAAGAATCTTTTATATACAGCAATAACTAGAGCTAAAAAAAGATTAATAATAATTGGTAAAATAGATACATTTGAAAGAAGTATTCACCAGGCATTAATGAATAGACAAACATCACTTTACCAAAGAATAGAAAATATACCTATTAGTCAGGATAATAAAATATTTGATCCTGAAATTCCATTTGATGTATTTGGAGAATATGATATGGAAGGAATAACTCCATATACATTTATGGATAATAATTAATCATAAAAAGGCCTATGATTTATAATAGGCTTTTTTAATTCTAATATTTCAGTTAAATCAATCTCTAAATATTTGCATATTAATTGTAAATTCATAAAGGATGGCTCTACATATCCGTTTTCAATTTTTGAATATGTAGATTGATTTATCAATAATATTTTTGCAAATTGCTTTTGAGTATAACCCATTTCCATTCTTTTATATTTTATTAACATAGAAAACTCTTTATAGTTCATAAAATCACCAATTAAATTTTAGTATAAAAATAGGCTTAAAAGAAGACCTATTTTTTTTATTTTTATGACTTAAAAATTAGAACTAAATCGTAGATTTATTCTATTTTTTTATCAAATAATCCATTTTATAAATATAATTGATATTGACAAACTATTTTGATATAATAATAATGTTAAATTGTGTATATACACAAGGAGGTAAGTTTATGAAATACATGACTTCAAGTGAAATAAGACAAATGTGGCTTGATTTCTTTAAATCAAAAGGACATTTAGTAGAACCATCTGCATCATTAGTTCCAGTAAATGATCCAACTTTACTTTGGACTAACGCAGGTGTTACACCACTTAAAAAATATTTTGATGGAACAATGGTACCTGAGTGTCCAAGAATAACTAATGCACAAAAATGTATTAGAACAAATGATATTGAAAATGTAGGTAAAACAGCAAGACACCATACATTTTTTGAAATGCTAGGTAATTTCTCAATTGGTGATTATTTTAAGCCTGAGGCTATTAAATTTGCTGTTGAGCTTTTATTTAGTGATAAATGGTTTGGATTCGATAAGAATAAATTATATATCACATATTATACAAGAGATTTAGATGCTAAAAAGTATTGGATGGAAAATGGTATTGCTGAAGACCATTTAATTCCACTAGATGGAAACTTCTGGGAAATTGGAGAAGGACCTTGTGGACCTGATACTGAAATGTTTTATGATAGAGGACCTAAATATGATAAGAGAGGTCCTGAATTAATTAGAGATGATATTGAAAATGATAGATTCATTGAAATTTGGAATATTGTTTTCTCTCAATTCAATTCTAAAGAAGGCGTTAAAAGAGAAGATTATAAAGAATTACCTTCTAAGAATATTGATACAGGATGTGGTCTTGAAAGACTATGCTGTGTAATGCAACAAGTTGATACTAACTATGATACAGATTTATTTATGCCAATTATTAAAAAGACAGAAGAAATTTCTGGTGTTAAATATAATGGTCAAATGGCATTTAAGGTTATAGCTGATCATGTTAGAACTGTAACATTTGCAGTAGCTGATGGTGCAACATTATCTAATGAAGGTAGAGGCTATGTATTAAGAAGAGTATTAAGAAGAGCTTCTAAATACGCAAAATCTATTGGCATTAATAAACCATTTATGTCAGAGCTTGTTGATGTTGTAATTAAGATTATGGATCCATTCTATCCATATTTACACGAAAAGAAAGATATTGTTAAACAAATAATTACTGCAGAAGAAGAAAAATTCTTATCTACACTTGCTGCAGGTGAAAAGAAATTCAATTTACTTGCAGAAGAATCTAAGGGTGTTATATCAGGTAGTGATGCATTTACTTTATATGATACTTATGGATTCCCTATTGAACTTACAATAGAATATGCTGAAGAAAAAGGTTTAACTGTTGATACAAAAGAATTTGAAAAATATCTAGCTATGCAAAAGGAAAGAGCTAGAAATGCCCGTAAGGATGAAAATTCAATGGGAGGACAAAATGAAGAATTCTTAGCATTCAAGGAAGAATCTAAATTCTCAGGATATGATTGTACAAATCAAAAGAGTAGAGTTATCGCAATATTTGGTAATGCAGTAGTATTAGATGAAACACCATTCTACGCATTTTCAGGTGGTCAATTATGCGATAAGGGTAAATTAGATGATGCAAATGTATTAGACGTTATTAAAATGCCTAATGGACAACATCTACATGTATTAGATAATAATCCATTTAAGGTTGGAGATTTAGTATTTGCTGTAGTTGATAAGAAAAATAGAGATTTAACAAGAAAGAATCACTCATCAGCTCACCTTTTACAAGCATCACTACAAAATGTATTAGGTAACCATGTTCATCAACAAGGTTCACAAGTATGTGCTGATTATTGCCGTTTCGATTTCAATAATTATTCAAATCCAACAGATGAAGAAATTATGAAAATTGAAGATTTAGTTAACCAATATATTAATGAAGCTCATATGGTAAATACTTTAGTATTACCTATTGAAGAAGCTAAGAAGCTTGGCGCAATGATGCTATTCTCTGAAAAATATGGAGATAAGGTTAGAGTTGTAGATATGGGTGTATCAAAAGAATTCTGTGCAGGTACACATGTATCTAATACCCTAGATATTGAAAAATTTGCTATCGCTTCAATTGAATCAATTGGTTCAGGTACATTTAGATGTATGGCATATACATCAGAAAATGCAATGGATCATATTAAAGAAAGCCAAGCAAATGTTATGGAAACATTAAATACAATTATTAATAAGGGTAAAGATCTTGTTAAGCAAGCATTCCAAGAAGGAATCGAAGTTGTATTTGATTATGTACAAAGACCAATTGAGGTATTTGGCTATAGATATGTTTTAGCATTACGTAAGGAATTAGCTAAGGCTCAAGAAGCATATAAAGAGCTTGAAAAGGAATATAACCAAAAGAAGAGTCAAAATGCATTAAAGAGCTTAGATAAGTATGATTCATTAATTTCTAATAATAAGCTTATTGCTAAAGCTGATACAATGGATTCTAATCTATTAAAGGATATGGCATCTGCACTTAAGAATAATAAGAATTTAGATTTCGTATTATTTGGTGCTACTGATGGTGCTAAAGTTACATTTGTAGCTTCAGCAAAAGAACCATTTGATGCAAGACAAATCGTTAAGGCTGCAACATCTATTTGTGGTGGTGGCGGAGGCGGAAAGCCTGATTTAGCTCAAGCTGGAGGAAAAGATCCATCTAAGCTAGATTTAGCCTTAGAACATGTTAAAGGTGCATTTTAATGAAATATATAGGACTTGATTTAGGTTCTAGAACATTAGGTATTGCTATATCTGATGAGCTAGGCATTCTTGCAAGAAGCTATGATACATTAAGATTTAAGGATGACGATTATAATTATGCTATTAATGCTACAATTGAAATATGTAAAAAAGAAAATGTTTCAACTGTAGTATTAGGTTATCCTAAGCATATGAATGGAGATGCTGGCATTAGAGCTAGCATTTCTGAAAATTTTAAAAAAGAAATAGAAGCATTATCTAATATTAAAGTTATATTAGAAGATGAGAGATTAACTACAGTTATAGTTGATAGAGCTATGATTTCTGGAAATGTAAAAAGAAAAGATAGACGCCAAAAGAAAGATGAAATGGCAGCTGTAGTTATCTTACAAAATTATTTAGATAAAATAAGCTTTTAAGGAGGATTTATGGTAGATCGTACTATTACATTAATTCGTGATGATGGTAAAGAAATTATTGCTGATATTTTATTTACATATCATTCACCTGAATTTGATAAAGATTATGTTGTTTTCCAAGTAAGAGAATCAGGAGAAGTTTCTGCAGCTCAATATTTTGAAAATGATGATAAAAAAGGCACTCTTGAAAAGATTGAAACTGAAGAAGAGTGGCAATTATTAGAAGAGCTTTTAAATGATTATGCAGAAGAATCTAACAAGGGCTGTGGATCATCTTGCGAGGGATGCCAATCTTGTTCTAGCTGCAGTGGCTGTGATAATTGTGAAGGCTGTGAGGATAGTGAAGAATAATTTAAAATTTAGCCCTTTGGAATTAGAACTAAAGGAATATGCTAAAGAAAATAAGGTTCCTATTATTTTTGATGAAGGATTATCATTCGTTGAAGCAATAATAGGTGCTAAAAGACCTAAAAATATATTAGAAATAGGTACAGCTATTGGCTATTCTGCAATAAGAATGGCATCTGTATGTAATTCTAATATATATACAATTGAACGTGATAATTCAATGTATAATCTTGCTACCAAAAATATAAAAAAGGCAGGATTAGAAAATAATATTCATGTAATATTTAAAGATGCTCTAGAAGCTTTTAGTGATGTATCAAATATCAAATTCGATTTAATATTTATAGATGCAGCTAAAGCTCAGTATCATAAATTCTTTGATATTTATACTCCTCTATTAAATGATAATGGTATTGTTATTTGTGATAACATGCTATTTCATGGATTAGTTAATGATATAAATAACATTGATTCTTATTCTAGAAGTGTTAGAGGATTAATAAGAAAGCTTAATTTATTCCATGATGAATTATTAAACAATGATAAATTCCAAACAGCAATATATGATATTGGTGATGGAATGAGTGTATCTATAAAAAAATAAAAGAAGGAGATTTGACTATGAGAATAAGAGGCTTAATTCATATGATAGAGTTAGATCATAAAGTAATTGGCTTAAAACTATATAAAAAGATAAAGTTTTTCTATTTTCAAAATAGTCAAATGAACACTTTTAAAAGATATTTATATCAAGATAATTGGATTGATTTAGAATATGAAGAAGACAATATGTCAAGAAAGGGTCAATATCTTGCTTATAGAATTTCATATGTATATAAAATAGAAGCTATTGGTAGATTTGATCATGTGACATATTATGATAAAAATATATTAGATAAATCATTACATACATTTTTAAATAATCTAGGTCATACTATGTTTTTAGATTTAGAAATGACTATGCCTTCATATACATTTAAAGGTAAAGGCTTTAGAACTGAATTGATTCAAGCAGGTATTGAAATCTGTGATGAAAAATTTGATGTAATAAAAAAATATTCTAATTATGTTAAACCTAAAATCAATAAAGAATTATCTAAAAGAGCAGAAGATTTTTTAGGAATAACATCCATAGAATTTTATAAAAGATGTATTGAATATAAAAAATTTTATAATGATTTTAATGAAATGTTATTTACATATTCACCTGCGATAGTAGTATTTGGTAAAAATGACCAATTAGTACTAAATGATTCATATGATATAAATAATGTACCGTCTTTAAAAAATAAGACAAGATACATTAATTTATGTCAATTAATTAAAAATTATTATGAATTAAAAAATGATCCAGGATTATTTAAATTATTATCAGTTTATTACAATAATTCTGAAAATCAAATTCATGATGCCTTAGATGATTGTGAGGCAACAAGATTAGTATTTTTAGCATTTAAAGAAGATATTTTATCTAATAAATATAAAGCTAAAATAAGAGAAACATTTAACATAAATTAGGGGCTTAAAAAAACTAGGAATTGATATTTTTCAAAACCTAGTTTTTTTTAAAGCCCCTTTTCGGCTTGTTGACAAACCAGTCAACAAGTTTGTTATATTATTTAATTGAATCTACAATTTTTAATAATGCTTTTTCATCGAATGTATATTTCTTATTACAGAAATTACAAGTTATTTCACATTTTTTATCAGTGTTTACAATATCTAATAATTGTTCTTTGCCTAATGTTCTAAGCCCATTTTCGAATCTTTCATATGAACAATTACATTCATATTTTAATTCTCTAGTTTCTAATAGCTCATAATCACCATCAGTAATTTCTTTTATTATATCTTCAGCACTATAGCCCTCATCAATCATTTTAGTACAAGGCTTTAATGTTTTTAATTTATTTTCAAGCTTTGTTAAATCTTCATCAGAGCATCCAGGCATAACTTGAATTAAAAATCCACCAGCAGCTTTTACCATTGAATCATTAGTAAATGCTACACCAAGACCAACAGAAGATGGGATTTGTTCTGATTTTGCAAAATAATATGTAAAATCATTTGCGATATCACCAGATACAATTTCACAAGAAGAAGAGAATGGTTGACGTAAATGTAGGTCTTTAATAACTTCGATTTCACCATTACCTACACCCTTTGTAACATTAACTGAACCATCATTGTTTTGTAAAAATACTCCAGGATTTGATATACAACCTCTAACCTTACCATCATGGCCCTCAACTATGATTTGACCTACAGGGCCATCACCTTTAACTTTAATATTAATAAAATCATCATTCTTATATGTACAAGACATTATAGCACCAATTGTTAATGTTCTTCCTAATGCTTGAATGCTTGTTGGCCACATATTGAATATATCTTGAACATATCTTACCATTTCAGTAGTAATTGCAGCATATATTCTTACAGTTTGATGCATACAATAAGCTTTTTGTAAATAATTATCCATTTTTAATCACCGAAAGAATTATAACACTAATATATTAATAAGTAAACTTATTATTTATAATAATAAAGTACTAATTGAAAACGCTTTATTTAAACTTAAACGTTACAGGTGTTGACAAAAATGGATAAAGTATTATAATTATAGTATCTATTTTGGGCCGGTTCCTTAATAGATACCCTAGCAAAGATAGTTTAATAAAATAAACTTGAGTATAATTATGAAAGAACAATATTTATGTTATTCATAATTATTGTCCTTTCAAAGAAAAAGGACTAGC
>CAMOUB010000026.1 GCA_946626345.1 uncultured Caryophanales bacterium
TCTATAACGATATTAGAAGTTAGAATCTTGTGATTTTAATCATGAGAGGTTCAATCTAACTATGTTTATGCAGGATTCTATGTTGCAAGAAATGCGACTGTTGAATTTAGTAATTATTCAATTAAATAATGTTTTTAAAAAGTATGGGCAACCATACTTTTTTAGTATTTGCTAAAAAGGTTAGATTATTATATAATCTATATGTTAATGGTTTTAAGTTGTTGGTGATTTAAATGAAGCAAGAGAAAAAATCTGATGTTTTAATAAAAATTGAAGAAGCTTTAGAATCAATGAAAAAAAGACTATATGAAATAAAAAAGGAAGAAAATCCTAGCCTAGATTGGAAAAAATTTTCTAAGGATTTTGATTCTATGAAAGATAGCTCAGATGCTTTATTAAAAAATAAATTATTTCAAGAAGAAATTGATAAATTAATAAATCTAGAGCCTGATTTTGAAAATAAAAAGCTATTAGAGGCTGTAAAGTCTTCAATTGATTTTAATCACTTAAAGGAAGAAAAGAAAAAATATTTTCCAAGCTTTATAGTTAAGGCATTAGTTTTTATATCTCATTTTATTGTAATTTATTTTTTATCAATTATTGTATATGGCATTTTTTCATCAGAGCTTATAATAAAACCATATTATATATTTGTATTAGCAGCAATAAACGCACTTGCGTTAATGTTTTGTGAAATCCCACAAAAATCTATTAAGCTTTTCATATATGACCCATTTTTATCATATAAGCTTATAGTAACATATATATTGTTAATGATATTTATTAATGGTGCATTTTATCATATATTTGAATCATCATTAATCTGGATAATATTTATTCCTTTTGTTGTATTCTTAAATAGAATTACAGGAAGAAATATACATAAAATTTGGTGGAGGTATTAGTATGTCTGTAAAAGTAGAAGTATTAGTTAAGGATAATAATTTAGAGGTATTAGCTGGTAAAGATGGCCTAACTGCCCTAATTGATGAAGATGAAATATCAAGACCAGGATTGGAATTCACTGGATTCTTTGATTTCTTTGATAATAAAAGATTAGTATTAATTGGTACAAAGGATGCTACATTCTTAAATACATTACCAACTGAAATAATAAGAAAGAATGTAGAAGAGATATTTAAGAAAAACCCTCCATGTTTAGTTTTTTCTGGTCGTGTAGATGTTAATCCTATATTTATTGAAATGGCAGAAAAATACAAAATTGCTGTATTAAGATGCCCTTTAAGAACTACACAAACATCATCTAAGCTATATTCATATTTACAAGATAAGCTAGCTGAAAGATTATCTGTTCATGGAACATTACTAGATATTAATGGTATGGGAACATTAATCATTGGTAAAAGTGGAATAGGTAAATCAGAAACAGCCCTAGATTTAATTAAAAGGGGTCACCAGCTAATAGCTGATGATTTAGTTGAAATAATGGAAAAAGAACCAGGAAATCTAATTGGTTCATCTCCTGATATTTTAAAAAGATATATGGAAATTAGAGGTATAGGTATAGTTGATGTAGTAACTATGTTTGGTGCATCAGCATATAGACAAAGAAAGAATATTAGATTAGTTGTTGAGCTTGAGGCTTGGGATGAATCTAAATATTATGATAGATTAGGCCTAGATAAATTAAAAATAAAATATTTCAATACTGAAATAGCAAAAGTAAATATCCCTGTTTTACCAGGTAGAACTGTATCTTTATTAGTTGAATCAGCAGCAATGAATGAAAAATTAAAGCTACTTGGTCATAATGCAGCAGAAGAATTTGTAGCTAAAGTAGATGCAGAGGCATCTAAGGGAGAATGATAATGTTTAATTTACTTATGTTTTTAGCCGGAAGTAGATCTGATGGCTCATACAATGAGGGTGATCCTACATATCTATTCAATACGCCAATACATCTATATGCAGTATGTATATTAATTGGTGTATTAATAGCTTTAATTGTTGGATTGCATGAAGCAAAAAAATTAGGTGTTGCATCTGATGATATATATCTTGGATTAATTATTGTATTACCTCTTGCAATTATAGGTGCAAGATTATGGTATGTAATATTTAATGTAGACCAATTCCCTGATTTCTTAGCAGTTTTAGGATTCCAGGATGGCAAGTTTACCGGACTATCCGGACTTGGTATACAAGGTGGTATAATAGTTGCTATTATAGCAGTATTTATCTTTTGTAAGGTTAAAAAGATATCATTTTTAAAAGTAATGGATATAGTTGCACCTGGATTTTTAATTGGACAAATTTGTGGTAGATGGGGTAATTTCTTTAACCATGAATTATATGGACCTGCAATAGCTAATTCAGTATTCTTAAAAAATATTCCATTTCTTGGCGATATGATGTTTATTGAAGGTGCATATCGTCACCCAGTATTTTTATATGAATCAGTCCTAAATCTAATTGGACTTGCATTAATGCTTGTAGCTAGAAGAAAGGCTAAATTCTTAAAAACTGGTGATTTAGTAGGATATTATTTATGCTACTATGGTATGGTTAGAATATTTACAGAAAGCTTAAGATTAAATAGTGGTACAGGCGAACCATTAATGCTAGGACCTATTCCTGTATCAATCGCAACAAGTATATTATTTATTATTTTAGGTGTAGCATATTTATTATTAAAGAGATTCTTACCTAAGATGATAAAGGTTAACGAAAATAGTAATAAGGTTGTTAAGGAATTAGCAAATATACCACAAGATGGTTATATTGATTTAGTTAATACAGTTAAAAAGAATAAATTTGATACTATCATATTTGATAATGATGGAACAATTATGGATACAAGATTATTAATTGATAGAAGCTTTATTCATACATTTGAAAAATTTAGACCTGGATTAAAAATAACTGACGAAGACCTTGATTCATTCTTCGGACCTACTTTATATGATACATTTAAAAGATATGGAGAATCTGAAGAAGAAATCAATCAAATGATTAAATATTATAGAGAATTCAATGAACCAAATCATGATATCTTAGCTAAACCATTCCCTGGTGCTAAGGAATTATTAAAATCATTACATAAAAAAGGATATAAGGTTGCTATTGTATCTTCAAAGAAAAATAAATTATTAGAACATGGCTTAGAGCATTTTGGCTTAATGCAATATATAGATTTAGTAGTAGGTGCTGATGATGTTACAAATCATAAGCCTGCACCAGACGGAATATTACTTGTAAAGGAAAAGCTAAATTCTAATAATATCTTATATGTAGGAGATACAAAAAGTGATATTGATACAGCAAAGAATGCTCATGTAAAGTCAGTAGGATGTCTATATATTAAGCATCCTGAAATAATGCTTGATGCTAAGCCTGATTATGTTATTTCTAATTTATTAGAGCTATTAAAGGTTTTAGGTGAATAATATGAGCTTTAGTTTAGATGTTAAAACAGACCTATTAACATATTCTCAATCTGAAGAGGCAATAGATAAATTAGAAATAGAAAGTATGATAAGAATATCAGGAGAAATTGGTATTATTCCTGTTAAATTATCTCTTACAAGTAATAATAGTGGTATTATTAGAAGATTTTTAGCATTAACAAAAAAATATTACAAGGTTGATACTAATATCTTAAAAAGAGTAATTGATAGATTTGATAGTCATACAAGCTATACAGCAGAAATCACAGAAGGTGCAGATAAAATCATTTCTGATTTGAATTTATTTTCAGATGCATCCGAATATAAAAAGAATATTAATATTCAAGGAATGAATGCCTATTTAAGAGGAGCATTTTTAGTAAGAGGTAGTGTAAATGATCCTAATGCTAGAAGTAATCACTTAGAAATATCTTCAACAAATGAAGAAGAAATATTATTCATTCAAAGAATTATGAATGATTTTGAGCTTAATGCAAGAATTACTAAAAGAAAGAATTATTTAGTATTATATATAAAAGCAAGAGAAGCAATCACAGATTTTTTATATCATATAGGATGTAAAAAAATAATGGAAAGCTATCAAAACGCAATCATTACAAGAGCGGCAAAAACTGTTGCTAAAAGAAGTGTTAATCTAACACTTGCTAATCAGGATAAAACAAATGCTTCAGCAAAGGAACAATTAAAATATATTGAATATCTAGAATATAATTATCCTCTTGAGAACCTAGATTCTAGATTATTAATGGTAATGAAGGTTAGAAAGGATTATCCTGATTATTCATTAATGGATTTATTAGATATTATCCATGAAGAATATGATCCTAAATTAACTAAATCAGGTTTAAATCATAGATTTAGAAGAATTAAGGAAATAGCTTTAGAGTATAAGAAAAAAGATAATTAAACCTTTATTTATTGATAACATATTATTTTTATGTTAAAATAATAAAGACTTTGTTTTATAGTTTTTTAAGGAGATGAAATAAGTGGCTAGAGTAGTTAGAAAAGTTTCTAATAAAGCCGTTAAAGGCCAAAAGAAAGAAAGAAAAGGATTACTTTTCTCAAAGAAATTTTGGATAATAATTATAAGTATAGTAGTAGTTTTAGCTGCTGCAGGTATTACTATTGGTGTAATTGTTGCTAATAACCAAAAATCTAAATCAACAGTAGAGGTTGATGATTATTTTGGACAAACACAAAAATATAAAGAAACTGAAGTTAATTTTGAAAAGATAACATACCAAGGTGTTAAATTACATACAAATTCAGATTCTGAATTATATGATGATTATGTATTTGTTTTCGCAACAGACCTAAATTCTTTCTATCCATTTGATTTATATGCTGATTCAAAAAAGAAGGATAATATGAAGGTTGATCGTCATTCACAAATTTTTGATAGCTTAGTTAATTTACAATATGTAATTGATGAATTCAATAAGACAAGTGATACTTCAGTAAGATTATTTATTGTTGATACATCTACAATTTCTGGTAATTCAAGTAATTTAATTTATACAGATACTGATTATGTACCTGACGCAACAAGCGATTCAGAATTCGTAGGTCCTTTATTCTTTGCATATTATGATGGAAAGCTACAAAAGACATATGATGTTGAAAAGATAGTAAACGGCAACATTGTTAAGGAATCAAGAAATTTATATGCTAAATCATATTATGACGATGCTGAAAATAATAATTCAATGATGACTGCAATTTCTAATTCAATAAAAAAAGTTCAAACATTGGAAAAATAATAAAAAGGCCATGAAAATGGCCTTATATTTTTAGGAGAAAGTATATGGAAATAGTAAATGAAAATGTAATATTACAAATATCAAAGGATGAAAACATTGGAGTAGATAGAATTAAAGCTGTCTTAGATATGCTAGCTGAGGATAAGACTGTAGCCTTTATAGCAAGATATAGAAAAGAGGTTACAGGTGGCTTAGATGAAGAAAAAATAAGAGCTATTAGTGATGCATATAATTATGGTGTTAAATTATCTAAAAGAAAAGCTGATGTTATAAGATTAATTGAAGAAAAGGGCTTAATGACTGATGAATTAAGATTAAAGATTGAATCAGCTACTAAGCAAATAGAGGTTGAAGACCTATATTTACCATTTAAAGAAAAGAAAAAGACTAAGGCTACTGAAGCTATTGCTTTAGGGTTAGAGGGTTTAGCTGATATAATGATGAAAAACTGGCAAAAGGGAAGTAGAGAAGAATTCATTAAGCCATATTTGAATGATAAGGTTAAAACAGAGGCTGAAGCATTAACACTAGCTAAATATATAGTAGCTGAAAGAATAAGCGATAATGCCGAATATAGAGGCACTATAAGAGATAATGCACTTAAATATGGTACTATCATTTGTAAAAAGAAAAATAATGATAAGGACCCTGAAGAAAATTATAAGAATTATTATGATTGTACAGAATCAATTCAAAGAATTAAGCCTCATAGATTACTTGCTATAAATAGAGCTGAAAATGAAGATGTTATTTCTGTTAAAATTGAATTAAAGCCTGTTTGGGATATTGATTATCTAACATGGAAGGTTACATGGAAAAAGGATTCTTTATTTAGAAAGGAATTAGATGAGGCTATAGCTGATTCATATAAGAGATTAATTCAACCATCAATAGCAAGAGAAATTAGAAATATTAAAAATGAAGAAGCTGAAAAACAAGCTATTCATATTTTCTCTTTAAACTTAAGAAATCTATTATTACAACCACCAATGAAGGGTAAGGTTGTACTTGGTGTAGACCCTGCCTTTAGAACAGGATGTAAGCTTGCTGTAATATCTGCATCATCTAATGTATTAGAAATTGGTGTTATTTATCCTAATGAAAAATCAAAGGATCATGCTGTTGACCCTAAGCTTGTATTACAATCTAAAAAGGTTATTGTTGATTTAATTAAAAAATATAATGTAGATATTATTGCAATTGGTAATGGTACTGCGTCTAGAGAAACTGAAAGCTTCATTGAAGAAGTAATTAAAGAAAATAAATTAACTACTAAATTTGTAATAGTAAGTGAAGCTGGTGCGTCTGTTTATTCAGCATCAGAGCTTGCTATTGAAGAATTTCCTGATTTAACTGTAGAAAAGAGATCAGCTATATCTATAGCAAGAAGAATTCAAGATCCTCTTGCTGAGCTTGTTAAAATTGATCCTAAATCAATTGGTGTAGGTCAATATCAACATGATGTTGATGAAAATAATTTATCTAAATCATTAGATGATGTTGTTGAAGATGCCGTAAATAAGGTTGGAGTTAATTTAAATACTGCATCTGTATCATTATTACAATATGTATCTGGCTTATCTAAATCAATTGCTAAAAATATAGTTGATTATAGAGAAAAGAATGAAAGATTCTATAGTAGAGATGAATTAAAGAAGGTTGCTAAATTAGGACCTAAAACATATGAACAATGTGTAGGATTCTTAAGAATATTAGATGGAGACAATAAATTTGATATGACTCCAATACATCCTGAAAGCTATAAAAAAGCAGAACAAATATTAGATATATTAGAAGTAGATAAACAAGCTTTAGGTACTGATTTAATGCGTGAAAAGGTTGCTAATTGTAATAAGCTTGAAATAGCTAAAAAAGTTGATATTGATATGTATACCTTAAATGATATCCTAGATGCATTTGTAATGCCTCTAAGAGATATAAGAGATACATATGATGGATTAATACTAAGAAGTGATATAATGCATTTTGAAGACGTTAAGGTTGGAGATGAACTTGACGGTACAGTAAGAAATGTAGTAGATTTTGGAGTATTCGTTGACTGTGGATTAAAATATGATGGTTTAATTCATATATCAAAAATGTCTAGAAATAAAATAAATCACCCATCTGATATGTTACGCGTAGGTGATTCTGTTCATGTATATGTAATAGATATAGATTATACAAAGCATAAGATGGCCTTATCATTAATTAAAGGTGAATAGAAAAAAGGTATTGCGAATTTCGCAATACCTTTTTTACTATATCTTACTTTTTAATTTCAGGTCTAGTCCAATCGTATGTTGTGCCATCAACCCAAGTTAAATATTTAGAATCTTTATCATAATCTAATACAGCGTTCTTTAGACTTAAGATATTAGATGCAATATAATCATCACTAATAACATTTGTATCATCAGTAACTTTAATATTTAATTGCTTTAATAATAAATAGTCTTGGAAGTTTGAATTAGAATACATTGAAATAGCATCATCAAATAGCTTAGCCATAATGTCATAGATTGATGAATCTAATGATGTAGCTTGACCATTTGCCTTTTGAATGTAGTAAATAAAGAATTGATTGAAAGAAGCACTAGTACATTCTTCGCCTTCAACATCAGGTTCATTTAATGAACTGATATTTAATTTAATAGTTTGAGTATTATCATCACTATCTGTGTATGTACGTAATGTTAATTCAATATTTTGTTGATATTCAGATGCATCATCACTTGTATATGTTAAATACTTTTGGTTTTCATATGAATTAATAACTAATACATGGTAACCAAATGTAGTTTTACATAATGTAGCATTATTAATCTTTGAAGCATCTGAAGCTTCAGTTGCGAAGCTTCCAGTCTTAGTTTCAGTATCTAATAAGAAGAATTTACCATTTTCATATTCATAGCCATCACCAGATGTCTTTTTCTTCTTATATGTATCAGCATCACCTAAAGAAGTAACACTCTTATATAAGTTTTCAACATATTCTTTGAATGGTTTTACGAAATTATTAACAGATTCTTCAGTGATATCTGAATCAGAAGCTAATGCTTCAACAGTAAGTAAGAAATTATATTTATTATGATTCTTAAAGTCATCCCAGTTATCAACTGTTGTTGAATCTTGGAATGTATAAGGAGTTCTCATTATTGAGCCTTCCTCATATTGAGTCTTAATATATTTTAATGTTTCTAATAATGTTGATTTAGAATATTTAGTATTAATAGCTTCACCATAGATAGCTCTAGCTAATTCAACTACTGCATTCTCAAAATCAGCAATTTCTTCATCATTTTTATCCTTTAAGAATGTATCAGGATCATCAGGAGAACCATCTGCATCATCATCAATATTAATTAAGAAGTGATCTAAATTAATAGAGAATAAATCATTGTATTTGTTATTTCCTGTTTCTAATATATTCTTTAAGAAGCTTGTCTTTGCAGATTCTGATAATGTATATACACTATCATCATTTGTAGTTTCTGATCTCCATGAGTCATATATCTTCATATCCTTATATGTAGATAATGCCTTAGAAGCATTATAATAATACTTTAATACATCCTCTTTAGTAGTATAACCATATGCAGCTAATAGATAAGTTTCTAAACCAATCTCTTTTGGATAGCTTGTATTCTTGTTATTTTTGAAATTAGAAATTTCAGTATTTAATGTATCCTTATTAGTATCTGCTAGGTCATCTTCAATTAGATTTAAGCTAACATAAGTATCATAATAAGTATTTGCAAATTCTAATTCAAAAAAGTTAGTTAAGATTTGTGTTGCATATTTCTTAGATGCATCAGCATAGAAATCCATAACACTATAAGTGTAATCACCAATTTTGAATATATTCTTATCTGATTTAGATACATCAGATTTAATTAATTCATAATTAGAAGAATATGAATTATAGAAATTATATTCAAATAATGGATCATAAATTTCTATTTTAGCATCTTCATATCTTTCTTTATCAACAGTAGCAGCATAAGAAGATTCATCATTTAAGATATCTTCTTTAATCTTTGCGTATACTTCAGCTTTTTGTTCATCACTAAAGTCTGAAATATCAGCTTGCTTTGTTTCATCACCAGTATTGTAATCATACTTAGTTGAAATATGTAAAGCCATAACATATTTATTACTAATGTTTCTTGGTTCAGTTAAATATTCACCATTTTTTAATGTATCTTTAATTAAAGTAGAAATACTAGCTGATAAATTAGATAAGTCATCTTTATCACTATTAACAACATATCTAAATTCATCTGAATCAATAGAATCAACAGTCTTATATCCATAATATTTATTATATAATCTAAAATATGCATCTTTTGCATCCTCTAGATTATTAATATTATTGAAATCAACTGGGTTTGGATCATTCTTTAAGGCTTGAATAGTATCAATTGCTTCTTTTCTAGAATTGAATTGAATAATTATAGCCTTATATTCACCATATTTTTTATATTTGTTTTCATATCTAGTTTTAATTGAAGTTTCTTTGAATAGATAATTAGAGTTTTTAATATCATCCTTTGATTCTTCGTCATAGATATATTCTTCATCAGCAATCTTATATAAATCTTTTCTACCTGCTTGGTATCTTGCTTGTGTTAATAAGATTTCATCAACCTTTGGTTGTAATTTCTTTAATGTATCTGATGATAATTCATATAAATCATCATCTTTAGTAAATAATGTAGTAGCAGTATTAACTTTGATATCAGCAGGTGTGATAATTATACCTTCTTTAGCTACTGTATCAACATATCTTTCGATTGATGATGTCTTTTCCTTATCAGTTAAGCTATCATATGCTTTTGCACTAGATGATGAGAAAATAGTACCAAAGATAGAAGAATTAATTGTTTTAATTAATTTCTTTCTTATAGCTAAGTATTTTTCATTAGCCTTTTCTGTATCAGAAGTTAAATCATATAATTTTTCTTGCTTTGTTTTAGAATCACCTTCTTCATCAGTGTATTCTAATAATTGTAGCTTGTCTTTTCCAAGGTTATTTATGAAATCTGCTTTAGTTTCATTTTCATAAATACCTTTAATTAATTCTAATTCAGTTTTGTAGATTTCTTTATTAATAGCATTTGTAACAACTGAATAGCCATTCTTTCTAAGTTGTGTATAGTATTGGCCAACAGTCATTTTTAAATCGCCATCAGCACTAGCAATAGTAGTGTCTAATTTTGAATTTAAGTCACCATAAGGAGTTACTTGATTTCTTTTTGTAGATTTTCCACAAGAAGCTAATGCAAATGCTCCAAGTGAAGCTAAAGTAGCGCCTAATAATATCTTTTTAAGTTTCATATTATTTAGCCTCCTTATCTAAATCAATTAAGAAGCTTTCAACATGTGCTTCAAGGTCTTCCCACCATTTATCATATAAATCTGATGTACCAGTTGTATCTTTATTTAAATAGCTATATCCATCAGCTATATCTTGGTTGATTAAAATCATCTTCTTGAAGAAGCCTGATTCACCATTGTATGTTTCATTTGAATAATTAATTACAGAATAAATATTTGCAGTTGATTTTGTATAATTCTTCATGAAATATAATAAGATAATTCTTTGTGTTTCAGCACTTGTATATCTTGTGTATACAGGTGATAAGAAATTAGTTAAAGAATCATTTATTGATGTAGGAGACATAGAAGATGAACTATTAATTGCGTTATCAAGAATATATAATTGAATTTGGTTAGAATTTAATTTATCTTCTTCATTGAATACATCCTTAATAGTAATATATTCTTCGTTATATTTTAATACAATATTTTGTAATAATGTATCTTCATGATCATCCTTACTCCATTTTGCACTGCTTGTTGAATTACCAGTAGTAATTAATAATAAATTGATACCATCTTTAGAAATAATAATATTTTCATCAACAGGATTAGCATCTAAATCTGTAGTAGCTTCAGTTATATCAGCTTCAGTTAATACTTCCATATATTCAGTAGGAGTAGTGTTATTAATGTAGTATTGATACTTAATTGTATTGTCTTCATTATGACCACGAGCATAGTCATATAATCTTTGTTTAATTGAATAATCAACATCAGTAGATGAGTTAGTTACTGATAGGTCTTCTAATTTAACATTTAAGCCAAGCTTTTTATATCTTGCCCAAATGTTTTCAGCAGCACTTGGGTTATCATTGTATTCAGCCTTTGCTGAATCATTGATTTCAGATACTAATGCAGTTAATTTATCTGAGTGAGAACTATTAGCTGCAGCACCAAGCTTATTATAAATTGTATAAGCTAATTGTCTTGCAACATAGCCCTTATTAGTATCAATTGTATTTCCGTTATAATCAACCCAGTTAGTTACAGGTTTTGTAACCCATTCAGTTGTTTCATCAGCTTCACCATCTTCATCAGCATCCATATAGATTACAAGTCTCTTTCCTTCTAATGAGAAATATTTATCATAAGCATTAGAAGTATATGTAGTTAAGAATTCAGCTAATGCAGGATTAGAATAGTTAGTTAATAATTTAGCAGAAGCTAATTGAACCATATAATAATCATTAATAATATTTTTGATATTAGCAGAATGATAATATAACATTAAGAAATTATATTTACCAATTGTTGATGGGAATCCATTTGATGAATAACCATCGTTTGCGAAGTTAGATAATACATTTTGAATATATGTAGTATAAAGGTTAGTATTTGTCTTATCCTTTTTAACGTCTTCATATTGCTTTGTTGATTTTACAATCTTTCTAGATAATAAGTCAATTGCAGTAGTAGGACCATTCTTACCTTCTAAATAGTCAAATACACCAAATGCCTTATCAGTTCCAGGAACCTTGATTGAATTTTTATCATCGTCATTTGCTTTAATATTTAAATTATAAGTAGTACCATCATATTTTAATGTAGCTAAAATATTCTTGTTTTTAGCTTTACCAACTGATTTAGAATATTTATCATGATCTTTAGCATAAGCAATTTCAGTTGCTTCAGTATATACTTTTACCTTTACTTCATCAGCAGCTTCAGATGTCTTATTAGAAATAATAGATTCAGATGTGTTATTCCATAATAATGCTTTTAAGATTGTATTGAATAATTCTTTATTTTCTTCTTTAGTAATGTAATCAAAATAATCAATTGTTGTATTATTCTTATCTAAATAGAATTTTTCATACTCTAAAGCTTTTTCATCAGTGATTTCATCTAATGTATCATCAAATTTATATACGATACAAGAATTATCACCTGCAGTTTGTAAAGTAGTAGAATATCTTGTATCAAAGCTATCGTAATCATTAGAATCTTTTAATTTTAATGTTTCATAGCAATATGTTTTAAATGATGAAGAAATCTTGTCAATCTCTTCAGCTTTGTGTGTTAATAATTTATCATCTTCATCAAGTGCATTATCAAATTCAATTAATTTTTCAATTGTACTTGCATATAATGCATCTTCATCGCTTGACTTATATTGATTTAAAAGTGCTAAAGTTTGTAATCTTAATGTATTTAAGTCATCGAAATTTAATGCAACACCAGAAGCAGAAGGTAACATATCACGATATCCACCATACATATAGTTATAAAGCATGATATAGATTTCAAGTACAACCTTACCAGAGATTTGTTCAGCACCCTCTGTCTTTAGGTTAGATTGAGAATCAGTAAATTCATCATAGTGCTCAATGTATTGTGCATAATTTCCGTCTTCTTTGTCATCATAAATATAATATAAATTTCCATTATTTACATAGATACCAAATGCTCTTAATGTATCATTGAATTCATTTGTACTTGTAAAATTAATTTGGATGAATTTAACATCATATTTATTTGTATAGTCCTCTTTAAACTTTGAAACATATTCTGTAGTTTTGTATAGACCATACTTTTCATCGTCATCATCAGTATCATCTTTGAATGCTTCATCTGATTCATCTGATAGTTTATCGAATGTAAATAATTCTTTTGCATATTCAGGATAATATAATTCACTTAATGTTGTTGCTATAGCGAATAATCCATCGATATTATCTTTAGAAACATCCTCAATGATTTCTTCAAATGTCTTACCTTTTAAATCTCCATCTGCAACTGTAGATTTTTGATATGTTGTATAGATTTCATCTAAATAAGTCTTCTTTGACTTAGCTAATTTGATTTCATCATAATCTTCAATCTTTTCCCAATATGATTCTCTTTCATATCCTAGATTGAAAATATCTTGTACAACATAGTCAGCAAGTCTTTTCTTATACATATCATATAGCTCATTGAAGTCTTCATTTGAAATTTCTTCAGTTGAGCTATGAAGTATTTTCTTGTTTTCTAGTTTAGAATAATCTCCATTAGTTTTAACTACTGTAGTTAATCTATTCATTTGTTCAGTCAAAACAATTTGCTTTGCCTGTTCGTTTAAAACATCAATTGCGTTCCACTGTAACTCATCCCATAATTCACCATTAGTGATTTTGTAATCACCAATAGAAGCATAAGTGGCATTTTTATCTAGTGAGCCATATTTGTTTGTAGCTCCAGAGCAAGATGTTAAAGTTATAGCTAATGCGCAACCTACAAAAGCAGTTGAAAGTCTACGCATTTTTTTCTTATTTATGCTCATTAATAAAACTCCTTTTCCTAAAAAAATTTAAACTATAGCACATAATATCATATCATTAATGGTTTGAAAATGCAATTAAAATATAATTTTAATAGTTAATAATTAAATTTATTTTATTGTTGCTAAATATAAGTCTTGTTGTGATATAATGTTATCGTTGGTGATAAAGTGAGATTTAAAGTTTTTTCTTCTGGGTCTGATGGTAATTCAACCATCGTTATAGCAAATGATAAAAAGATATTGATTGATTTGGGAATAACAAGAAAGCAAATTGCCTTAAATCTATCAGAGATGAATATAGATATAAAAGATCTAGATGCAATTTTAATTACACATGAACATACAGATCATATAAAAGCATTACCTGTTATGCTAAAGGAATGTAGTATTCCAATTTATTTATCTAGGGGTACTCTAAATTCAATTTATGACACCTATAAAGCTACAGGAAAAAAGACTCTTTTAGACTTAATTGATAAAAGATTTAACGAAGGTTCGATAATTATATTATCGAGAGAAGAAAATTCTTTTATGTATCAAAGTGTAAATATCTCTGGTATTTTTGTTGATGTTTTACCTGCATTTCACGATGCTGCAGAGGCTTTAGGATTTGTAATTCACGAGGGTGAAAAAAGGTTAGTTTATATAACTGATACAGGCTATGTTCATGAAAATGTTTGGCCTTTAATTTCTAATTCTGAGGCTTATATTTTAGAATCAAATCATGATGTAGAGGTATTGATGGCATCTAATAGACCATATAGCTTAAAAAGAAGAATTGCATCTAATCATGGACACCTATCAAATGAGCAATCAATGGTTACCCTAGCTAATGTAATGGGGCCTGAAACTAAGATAGTTTTACATGCTCACGTGTCACAAGAATGTAATTTATCTAAGCTTATAGAATTAACAAGAGAGCATGTTTTTGATTCTTATGGAATAGATACAGAAGGTATTCAATTTGAGATATTACATCCATATCCTTCAAAGGAGTATAACATATGAAAATAAGTATCATAAGTGTTGGAAATATTAAAGAAAAATATTTAAAGGATGCAATTTTAGAATATTCTAAAAGATTATCAAAATATACTAAAATTGAATTTTTAAATACTTCGGATGAGCCAATTTGTGATAACCCATCAGCTAAAGATATTGAGATAGTAAAAAATAAAGAAGGAGAAAGACTTTTAAAACTTATTCCTTCTGCATCATATAAAGTTGTTTTAGACTTAAAGGGTAAGATGCTATCATCTGAAGAATTAGCATCTAAAATCTTAGATATATTTTCATACAACAATTCTCATATTTCATTTATTATAGGTGGTTCATTAGGTCTTTCTGATGCGGTTTTAAATTCAGCTGATTTTCATTTATGCTTTTCTAAAATGACTTTCCCACATCAGCTTATGCAAGTCATTTTATTAGAACAGGTTTATAGAGCATTTAAGATAAATAATAATGAGACATATCATAAGTAAGAATTAGTCCAGAAATTTGATTGATTTCTGGATTTTTTATTATAAATAATAAAGATAGTAAAATTTGGTGGATTTTTTTGAAATCCTTATTTTACGTCTTTAAAATATTCTATTTTATTTGACTATTCCATATTTAAGTGATACAATTATCATATGTCATAATGCGCATTTTTTATAGCGCAAAATTGGAGGAATAGAAAATGGCTAATGTTAATGAATTACCTAAGATTAATGAGGTAAACAAAAAAGAAC
>CAMOUB010000027.1 GCA_946626345.1 uncultured Caryophanales bacterium
TGGGTCAGGTAAAACTACATTAGTTGATTTATTACTTAGAGTATATAACCTAAATCCTGGTGAATTATTAATTGATGATATGGATATTATGAATATTCCATTTAAAACAATAAGGGATAATATAGGATATGTTATTCAAGATAATTTTATTTTCTCAGATACAATAGAAAATAATATTGCATTTGCATATAAAGATATTGATAATGAAAAAGTTAAAGAAGCTGCAAGACTTGCTGATCTAGATGGAAATATTAAAGATTTCCAAAATAAATACCAAACTGTACTTGGTGAAAGAGGAGTAACTCTATCTGGCGGACAAAAACAAAGATTATCTATAGCAAGAGCTATTATTAAAGATCCTAAAATATTAATTTTAGATGATTCAATGAGTGCGGTTGATACTAAAACAGAAGATGATATCTTAAATAATTTAAGAAGAGTTAGAGCAGGTAAAACTACAATAATGATTGCTCATAGAATATCTACTGTATCTAGCTTAGATAAAATTATTGTTTTAGATGAAGGAAAAGTAAGTGGAATTGGTACTCATGATTATTTAATTAAGAATAATGAAATATATCGTGAATTAAATCATCTACAAGAACTTGAAAAAGAAGTTAATGGAGGTGATTTAAATGAATAAATTTGATGATAATAAAAAAATTAAGACATATTCAACAGGCCATTTAATTAAAAGATTATTTTCATATATAAAGCCTTATAAGGCTAAATTCATATTAGCACTAATATTAACATTATTTACTGTATTAATGGATTTGTTACCAGCATTAATTCAAGGTAGTATAATTGGTATTTTATCATTAGAATCATTTAGTGAAGCTAATGATCCTAAGTTATTAAATATAGCAAATTATTTTATGGAAAATTTAAATATAACTCTAAAGGAATTTAAGCTATATTCATCTTTAACTATAATTGGTGTTTATATTTTAATAATTGTATTAAATGGATTTATCTTATATAAATCTACAATGATTTTACAAAAGATAGGTCAAGGTATAGTAAAGAAATTAAGAGAAGAGACATTTAGTCATATTGAATCATTATCAATTGCTCAAATAAATAAAAACCCAATTGGTAAATATGTAACAAGAGTTACATCAGATATGAATAAGATAAGCTTATTATATTCTGATGTAATAGTTAATATGGTAAAAGCATTCTTATCAATTATAGTTGTATTAATTGTAATGATTGTTATATCACCTTTATTATCATTATATGTATTAATGGTTACACCACTTTTAATTGTATTATCTATTTTATTTAATAAGTTATCTAGAAAGCAATTTAGATTAGTAAGAGGTTCAATATCAAATATTAATGCATATTTAAATGAGAATTTAGCAGGAATGAAAGTAATTCAAATCTTTAATCAAGAAGATAAAAAGAGAAATGAATTTAAAGCTAAAAATCAAGAATTAAAGAAAAATCAATTAAAACAAATATTAATATTTAGTATCTTTAGACCTTTAATTTATTTCTTATATTTAGCTACTAGATTAATTATTCTATTTAGAGGAGTATTCTTAATTAAGGATAGAAGATTAACAATTACAAGCTGTGTATCATTCTATAATTATATTTCTAATTTATATAACCCAATTCAAAATCTAGCAGATTTATTCCAAACAATGCAAAATGGATTTGCATCATCTGAAAGAATATTTGAATTATTAGATACAAAAATAGAAATTGAAAATGAAGATGATGCAATAGAATTAGATTCATTTAAAGGTAAAATTGAATTTAGAAATGTATGGTTTGCATATATTGATGAAAATTGGATTTTAGAGGATGTTTCATTTGTAATTAAACCAGGAGAAACTGTTGCTTTTGTTGGTGCAACAGGTGCAGGCAAAACTACAATTTTAAGTTTAATTACTAGAAATTATGAAATTAATAAAGGTGAAATTTTAATTGATGATATTCCTATTAAAAAGATTAAAATTGAATCTTTAAGATCTAATATAGGTCAAATGCTTCAAGATGTATTCTTATTCTCAGGTACTATTAAGGATAATATTACATTACATGATGATAAATTTAGTGATGAAGAAATTAATGCAGCTGCAAAATATGTTAATGCTGATAAATTAATTGATAAGCTAGATGGTAAAATGGAATACAAAGTATTAGAAAGAGGATCTAATTTCTCATCTGGTGAAAGACAATTGATTTCGTTTGCAAGAACAGTAGTACATAAACCTAATATTTTAATATTAGATGAGGCTACAGCAAATATTGATACTGAAACAGAAGTATTAATTCAGGATTCATTAGAAAAGATGATGAATATAGGAACAATGCTAATTGTTGCTCATAGATTATCAACAATTCAGCATGCTGATAAAATAATTGTCCTACATAAAGGAAAGATTATGGAATCAGGAACTCACCAGGAACTTTTAAAACAGCATGGTTTGTATTATAATTTATATGAATTACAATATAAACATTTAGAAGCGGGTGAGTAGCTTGGAGATATTAAAAAAATATTTGAAATATTTTATTCCAATTGGAATATTATTAATAATATTATTCGTATTAGTATTATTCTTTAGTATCCCAAGAGTGTCATATAAATATGATAATTATTCTAATTCATATTCAGTAAAAAGCGTCTATGGAAATGCTAAATCATATAAGATTAAGTCTAGTTATAAAAATAAAGATGTTACATCAATTGATGTAAGAGCATTTTATAAAAAGGATATTAAAAAGATAATATTTGTAGATTCAAATAATATTGAAAAAATAGAAAGATTAGCTTTTTCTAGATGTAAATATTTATCTGATATAGATATATCTAATGTATATTATTTTGAAAATAATTCTTTTTCATACTGTGAATCATTAAAAGTAGAAGAATTAAACGCAATTGAGATTGGTATGTCTTCATTTTATGGTTGTAAATCAATTACAAATATAAAATTAAATGAAGGTTTAAATTCAATTGGAAGCTATGCTTTTTCTAAAACAAGCATTGAAACATTAGATTTACCTAAATCTTTAACTATGATATATAATGATGCGTTTGCAGATATGAGCTTATTAAAGGTAATAAATGTATATTCTAATAAATTATCTATTGATAGTAAATTATATCTAGATTCTTTAGAAGGAATAGAAGTTAATTATTTATAATTAAATTTATGCAAAATAAAAATGGCTTTTTCAAGCCATTTTTTTGATTTTTATTAAGCATTTTTAACGAATGCAATATATCCTAAATATGCTTCATAAAGGTCAGCTTTAGAAATTACTTCTTGAGGAGCATGCATTGAAAGTACAGGTACACCTGCATCAATTACATTCATATTGTAATTTCCCATAATGTATGCGATAGTACCTCCACCACCAACATCAACCTTTCCAAGTTCTGATGTTTGGTAGTTAATATTATTATCGTCCATTATTTTTCTAACTTTTGCCATATATTCAGGCATTGCATCATTGCATCCTGATTTTCCTCTTGCACCAGTATATTTATTAAATGTAATACCATATCCTAAAAAGCATGTATTATTTTTTTCAAATACTGATTTATATAAAGGATCATAGCCTGCTGATACATCACTAGATAACATATATGTATTTTCTAATGTCTTTCTTAGCATTAAATCATTGTAATTGTTATTTTGTAAGCTAATTAATTCAGCTAATACATTTGAAAACCATACTGAATGAGCACCGGTTGCACCAATAGAACCAACCTCTTCCTTATCAACTAAATAAGCACAAGTAGTTCTTTTACATTTTCCAGCATCTAATATTGCTCTTAAAGAAGAATAAGCACATACTCTATCATCATGACCATAACCTAAAATCATAGATCTATCTAATCCTAAATCACGAGCTTTTCCTTCAGGAACTATTTCAAGTTCTGCAGATACGAAATCTTCCTCTTCAATATCATATTTTTCTTTTAATAGCTTTAAGATATTTTTCTTAATTGCCTCTTTTTCATTACCCTTTAGTGGAATAGAACCAAATGTAATATCTAAGTCTTCACCTTCAATTACCTTTGCTCCTGATTTTTGTAATTTTTCAGCTCCTAAGTGTGGTAATAAGTCTGTTATTACAAATACTGGGTCTGATTCATCTTCACCGATAACGATATTTTTAATTTCGCCATCCTTTTTACAAATAACACCATGTATTGCAAGTCTTATTGTTACCCATTGATATTTAATAATACCACCATAGTAGTGTGCATCAAGCATTGCATATTCATTTGCTTCATATAATGGATTTTGCTTAATATCAATTCTTGGTGAATCAATATGAGCTCCTAAAACATTAATACCATTTGTAAGTGGTTCATCACCAATAACAAATACACAAATATTTTTGTTTTTGTTAACTGCATAAACCTTATCACCAGGATTTAAAGATTTTAATGATTTAATATTTTTAAATCCTAATTTCTCAATTAGATTTACAGAATATGAAACACATTCTCTTTCAGTTTTACAAGAAGATAAAAAATCTTTATAATCCTCTGAGAATTTCATAACTTTTTCTAATTCTTTTTCGTCATATTTTTGCCACGCGTTCTTTTTAAACATTTCTAATACCTCCGGTGCATATTATAACACAAAAACTATATTTTTGTGTATAAATTATTGATTTAATTCTTTATTAGAATTATTATGAAATAAATAAGACATTTTAAAGGAGAAAAATATATGGCTAGATTAAAAAGGTATTGCGGCAATTATTTACTTGAAATTAATAATGGAGTAATTAAAGAATATTGTGGAAATAATTTATATCAATTAGATGGAAACAAGGTTAAAAGATATTGCGGTAATTATTTATATGAAATAGTAGGAGATAGAATTAAAGATTATTGTGGGAATTATATCTTAGAGGTAAGTGGCAATAAAATTAAAAGATATTGTGGCAACTATATTTATGAAATAGTAGGCAATAAAATAAAAGAATATTGTGGTAACTATGTATATGAAATAGATGGATTTATATCTAATAGGGAATTACTTGCCTTAATTGCCATTCTTTTTGGATAGAAAATAACATAATTTATTTCTTTTTAAAATATATAAAATATGGTATAATATTTACAGTTTTTATAGGTTGGTGATTGTCGTGGATGATAATAAAGAAAGATTACAAAAGGTAATGGCATCTTGTGGTGTTGCCTCACGTAGAAAATGTGAACAAATAATAGAAGAGGGTAGAGTAAAGGTTAATGATATCATTGTTACAGAGCTTGGAACAAAAGTATCAAAAAAAGATAAAATTGTTGTTGATGGTGTAGAATTATCAAGACAAAATTTAGTCTATTATGCTTTAAATAAGCCAACAGGATATATTACTGCTGTATCAGATAAATTAGGTAGAAGAACTGTAATGGATATAATTGATCCTGAAACTAAAAAGACTAGAATATTTCCTGTAGGACGTCTAGATTATGATACATCAGGATTATTATTATTAACAAATGATGGTGAATTAGCATATAGACTTACAAGAAGTGAAAAAGAAGTTGAAAAGGTATATCAAGTTAGAGTTGATGGTATTATAGATCAAACTGCAGTAACTAGATTAATTAGAGGAGTAGTTATTGATGGTATCAAAACTAAACCTGCTCATGTTGAAGTAATTTCTTTTGATAAGGAACATAATTCTTCATTAATTCAAATAGGTATTACTGAAGGTAGAAATAGACAGGTAAGAAAAATGTGTGAAACTGTAGGATATGTAGTTAAAAAACTAAAAAGATTATCTTTTGCAGGTATCACTCTTGATGGCTTATCAGTTGGTGAATATAGAGAATTAAAACCTCACGAGGTTAAGAAATTATATAGTTTGTAATAATACCACTAATGTGGTATAATACATAATAACGAGGTACTTTATTATGAAAAAATTTATTGTGGCTATTGATGGGCCAGCAGGCAGCGGAAAATCATCAATTTCGGCTATTGTTGCAGAAAAAGAGGGCTTCACGCACATTGATACAGGAGCAATGTATCGTGCGGTTACGCTTGAGGCACTACAAAGAAAAATTAATTTAGAAGATGAAAACGAATTTAAATTTGTAAATGATATAGATGTCATTTATAAAGAAGGAAAAACTTTTTTAAATGGAAAAGATGTTTCATCTGAAATTAGAAGCCAAGAGGTTACTAATAATGCATCTTTAGTAGCCAAATACAAAATTGTAAGAGATAGAATGGTTTTCTTTCAAAGAGAATCTGCCAAAACTGGTAAGGTAATAATGGATGGACGTGATATAGGTTCTGTTGTATTACCTAATGCTAATTTAAAAATATTTTTAACAGCTAGAGCTGAAGAAAGAGCTAGAAGACGCTGTAAGGAAAATGAACTAAAGGGCATTGAATCAGATTTTGATACTATTTTAAATGAAATTAAGGTTAGAGATTATAAGGATGCCCATAGAGAAATTGCACCACTAAAAAAATGTGATGATGCAATTATGGTTGATACTACTAATATGACAATCGATGAGGTTGTTAATAAAATAATTAGTTTGATTAATGAGAGGTATAATAAAATGTCAAAGGAACCTAGTTTTGAAGAATTATTAAATGATTTTGAAAATAAGCCAACATTAAGAGTTGGAGATATAGTTGAGGGTGTAGTAGTATCTATCCCTGATGATAAAACTTTATTATTAGATATTAAGAGCTTTACAGAAGGTACATTACATCTTAATTATTTTACAAAGGATAAAGATGTTACATCTTTTAAAGGCTTAGTTAAATTAGGTGATAAATTCACATGTAAGGTAACTAAGATTGAAAATGGTCAAGGAAGAAATGATCATAGTTTAATTATGTTATCTAGATTAGATCAATTAAAGGGTGAAGCATTTGATTCTTTAATTAAAGCTAAAGATGAAAATTTAGAAATAAATGTTCATGTATTAAAGGAAGTAAATAGTGGTTTTTTATGTACATATAATGGAATAGAATTATTTATGCCAAAAAGCCAAGCTTTAAAGGATACAAAGGTTAAAGATGATGTTTTAGTTAAAGTCATCGAAGTAGAAGAAAAAAGAAAAAGAGCAGTTGTTTCTGCAAAAATTATTGAACATGAAAAATATATCAAGGATAGAGATGCTGAACTTGAAAAAATCAACGTTGGTGACAAATTAGATGGTGTTATTACTAAGGTTGAAAAATATGCAGCATTTGTAAAAATCGGTAATGTTACAGGTATTATCAAGGCTCGTGATGTAGCACATGAATTTGTAGATATTACAACAGTATTAAAAGCTGGTGATGAAATAAAAGTTGAAGTATTATCTAAAGAAAATGGTAAGCTTCAATTATCAAGAAAGGCTTTAATTAAAACTGCATACCAAGAATATAAAGAAACTCACAAGGTTTCAGATAAGGTTCAAGGTAGAGTTACTAATAAGCAACCTGGATATTTATTACTTGAAATAGCTCCTAATCTAAAGGGATTATTACATCAAAGCGAATATTCTTGGAATCCGAATGACAATTATAATAATCAAGTTGTTATTGGTGATATGGTTGATGTTGCAATTATTCAAATGAATGATGAAAAAGAAACAATCAGATTATCAAGAAAAGCATTAATGGATAATCCATGGGATAAAGTTGAATGCAAGGTTGGAGATGAAACTAATGTTAAGGTTAAAGAAGTTAACCCTAAGGGATTAGTTGTTGAAGCATTTGGTGTAGACGGATATATTCCTCTATCTGAAACAATGACAGAAGAGAAAAAAGATATCTCTGATTATTATGCAGTTGGCGATGAGGCTAAGGCAGTCGTTATAGATGTTAATAAAAAAGAATGGAAATTAAAATTATCTATTAAAAAATTAGCAAATAAAGAAGCTAGAGCTGAATTTGAAAAATATCTTAAAACAGAAGAGGCATCAACTTCAATTGGTGACCAATTCAAAGAAGTATTAAAAAAATAAATAAATAAGTTTGGTGGTGAATAATTATGTTACCTAAAGTAGCAATAGTAGGTAGACCTAATGTTGGTAAATCTACATTATTTAACCGTATTATCGGTGAGAGATTATCCATTACCGACGATCAACCAGGTGTAACTAGAGATAGAATTTACTCAAAGGCATCATGGCTAGGAAAAGAGTTCTTTTTGATTGATACTGGGGGCATCGAATTAGGAAATGCTCCCTTTTTAACAGAAATAAAGGCACAAGCTGAAATCGCAATGGAGGAAGCTGATGTTATTATTTTTGTTGTTGATTGTCGTAGTGGTTTAACAAATGATGACACAAATGTCGCAAAACTATTATATAAAACAGATAAGCCTGTATTACTTGCAGTAAACAAGGTTGATGATCAGAAATTTAGAGAAAATGCATATGAATTCTATTCACTTGGATTTGGTGATCCTATAGTTGTATCATCAAGCCATGGTGTTGGTATTGGTAATCTATTAGATGAGGTTATTAAGCATTTTCCTAAACAAGAAGAAGTATTTGATGATGGAGCAATTCATTTTTCAATCATTGGTAGACCTAATGTTGGAAAATCAAGTCTTACAAATGCCTTATTAAACGAAAATAGAGATATTGTATCTGATATTGAAGGTACTACAAGAGATTCAATTGATACAAGATTTAAAGCATATGATAAAGAATATGTAGTAATCGATACTGCAGGTTTAAGAAAACGTGGAAAAATTTATGAGAATGTTGAAAAATATTCTGTAATTAGATCAGTTGATGCAATCGGAAGAAGTGATTTAGTTTTACTTTTGATAGATGCATCAGTTGGTATTATTGACCAAGATTTACATGTAGGTCAATATGTTGATGAATTTAGAAAACCATGTATTATAGTTGTTAATAAATGGGATTTAGTTGATAAAGATTCTAAAACAATGTCTAATTTCAAAAAGGATATTAGAGAGAAATTTAAATATCTTGATTATGCCCCAATAGTATTTTTATCTGCAAAGGAAAACAAAAGAGTTCATACTCTATTCCCTGCAATTAATCAAGCATATGAAGCGTATCATAAACATATTAAAACATCAGTATTAAATGATGTAATAATGGACGCTCAAGCTATGTTTCCTGCATCAGATTTTAATGGTGGCAAATTAAAAATTTATTATGCACAACAAGTAGGTGAATTACCACCTACATTTACACTATTTGTAAATGATCCTGCATTCTTACATTTCTCATATTATAGATATCTAGAAAATCAAATAAGAAAGAATTTTGATTTCTATGCAACCCCAATAAAGATTGAATTTAGAAAGAGGGACTAAAATGAATATATCAGTTATAGGTGGAGGAGCCTGGGGTACAACTTTGGCTCAGCTTTTAGCAGATAATGGTAATAATGTCTTAATTAGAGATATCAATCCTGAATTTGTAGAAAAAATAAACAAGGCACATATGCATCCATTCTTTGATGTAGAAATACCACATAATATTAAAGCTACACTAGATTTAAAAGAAGCATGTGATATGTCAAACGTATTAGTATTATGTGTTCCTACTAAAGCAATGAGAACAGTTTTAAAGGATATTAATACAGTAATTACAAATAAAAAGCTATTTATAAATGTATCTAAAGGTATTGAACCTAATACTTCATTTAGAGTAAGTCAAATTGTTGATGAAGAAATAGCTAAAGATAAAATAGAAGATTATGTTGTATTATCAGGACCAAGCCATGCAGAAGAGGTTATCTTAAGAAAGGTTACATCTTTAGTTGCTGCATCTTATAATCCAAAATCAGCATTATTAGTTCAAAATATATTCTCAAATGATAAATATTTAAGAGTATATTCATCCGATGATGTAATTGGTGTTGAAACTGGTGGAGCAATGAAAAATGCAATCGCAATTGTATCAGGTATTGCATCAGGAATGGGACTTGGTGAAAACGCAAGAGCATCACTAATAAGCCGTGGTGTAAAAGAAATAGTTCAAATAGTTAAAGCTTTAGGTGGAAAAGAAGATACAGCTTATGGCTTATCTGGTGTTGGTGATCTAATAGTTACAGCATCATCAATGAATTCAAGAAATTTCCAATGTGGCTTAAAAATAGGTAAGGGTATGTCAGCAAGCGAAGCACAAGGATCTTCAGTTCAAACTGTTGAAGGTATAAGAGCAATAGAAGCTGGATATGAAATAGGACAAAAATATCACCTAGATTTACCTATTATTAATACAGCATATTTAGTAGTTAACGGAAAACTTGATGCAAAAGTTGCATTACAAATGTTACTTAGTAGAAGTCTAAAGGCAGAATAATTTAACTAGACAATCATTATAATAAAATGGTTGTCTTTTTATTTTTCCATATTGAAATAATTAGGCTACTATTTTATAATAAAAGTTGTAATAGTCTAGTATTAAAATTAATAAATTGAGGAATGTGATAATATATGATTATTACAAAAAAATTGGATGGAAGGACAAATGCTAAGAGAATGGCAATATCATAAGGTTTGATATAATCTATTTAAATGGCAAGATGACAAAGATAGAAGTACTTTTGCGCATTATTTTAAAGAAGTCAATTTTGAAAAAGAACAAAACTTAGTATCCTATATATTACGTATACTTGGCTATTTGTTGATAGGTTAGTCATATGGATAAGAGAAAAAATATAACAGTGTCTATATCATTTGTGATTTTATCAATTTGTATAGTTTTTATGAGTGTATCGATATTTGCAAATGGAATAATAGACCAGGAACAAAGATATTATAAAAAAGCAAATTGGAATGTCACAAGAGATTTATTTTATGAAGACTATTATCCAGCAATTAAAGAGTATTTTGAATCTTCATTGCCTGATTTGGTTGACAAAAATTATGAAGTTGATGGAGATAAATATCGTTACATCATTAATTATGAATCAAATTATTATAAAGTGAATATGAATATTGAAGTATTTGATGACTTATGTGTTTTTAATATAAAATTTTATTACTATTATAATGATGAAAATTATTCATATAATGACATTGAATTTTATGATGAAATATTAACAGAATTCGCCAAAAAGGCATTTTATGATTATGAGATACATGAATCTATTATTCTTGATATTTTTGATGAAAATATTGAAAGAAATGGATATTATTATTATAATGATTCAGCAGTAGGTACTCTAGGAAGTGGGTATAGTTTTTCAAAAGGTGATTTTTATTCGATTAAATCTGAAAATGTTATGTCTATTAGTACTAAATCTATTCTTAGAGATAGTGATAAATTTATAGAAAGATTAAGAGAAAAATAAATCTAAAATGTTTAGAGTGTTAGTACTATAGGGACAAAAGGAAAATTTTTAAGAACACTTGAATGGTACTAAAAATTAGTTTTTGGGCAAGAATTTACCTTCACATTTAAATATGGTATAGATTTAATAAGAAAGAAAATTCGAGGTGTTCTTATTGAAAGATAAAAAAAATTATAATAATTTATTTGATTCTATAATGGTACTTTTGCTTACATTGTTTTTGATAGGAGCATATTTTTTAACTATTCTTTTTAGTAACAACGTACAAGTTTATATTATTAGTTCAGTGATTTTGATTCCTGCAATTATCACGTTAGTTATTATGTTATTTATAGGGTGTTTTGAATGGTGGAAAATTGATGACGAACGTGTTGAATCCAAGAAAATTTTTAAACAAAGAATTCAAATTAAATTTGATGAAATTGTATCGATAAAAGAAGAGGTTGTCCCAGCACTAATTTTAGGTTCATATAAAACTAATGCAATTGTTATCAAGTCACAAACTAAAAAAATAGTAATTTTCTTAAACAAAAAGAATACGGTAGAACATATTAGAAATCTAATTGAAAATCAAAAAAATAATAAAATTATATAAATATTCAATATAAGGCATAAGATATCGAAACTTCTTATGCCTTTTTAATGTGTTGGTCATGTGTATATAGTATTTTAAAAGTATAGACCATTAACCTACATTTCAATTATCATTTATATTATAGTAATGCATGATTAAATTTATTCAAAGAAAGGAGTTCCTGAATAAAATCTATCTAAAATAAATGCTGGTATGCTAAATATAAATCTATAATAAATGCTTTAGAATAATGTTTTAAAGTGTAAATCAATTTATTAATTTCTTATTTAATCTTTACATATTAAAAAAGTAGTGTTAAAATAAATACATAAATTTATATTAGAGGTAGCAATGCAAATGAGTATTATGGTAAGGAGGCATCCTATGATCCATAAGAAAGGTAACCATTGCCGAACGTATTAAATTAGGCATAATTAATACGTGGGGATATAGGAAATACTTATATCACTCCTACATTTTGTAGTGGCGCTAATTATTATTAATATTTTATATTGATTATAAGAGGTGCCAAAAGGGCACCTCTTAATTATTTTAAGGAGATGATTATTAGTGAAAATATCAGGTGTAGATTTGAAGGATTTAAAGGAACAATATGGTACACCGCTTTATATTTATGATGCTAAAATGTTAAAGGATAATATGAGATTATACAAAAATAATTTAGTATCTAAAGAATTTGAAACAGAAGTATTATTTGCATCTAAAGCATTTAATGTAAAAGAAATGGTGAGAATTGTAGATAAAGAAGGATTATCTCTTGATTGTGTATCAGTTGGTGAATTTTTTACTGCCTTATCAGTAGGATATGATCCTAAAAAGGTATATTTCCACGGAAATAATAAAACTCCTGAGGATATTAGATTTATATTAGAACATAATGTAGGTGTAATAGTAGTTGATAATCTAATGGAAATTGTCGCTTTAGATATGATTACTAAAGAAATGAAAAAGCCTGTTGATATATTAATTAGATTAAATGTTGGTGTATCAGCACACACTCATAAATTTATTGTTACAGCACATGTAGATTCTAAATTTGGTGTTGCTTATGATTCTGAAGATTTTAAGACAATGCTTGAGGTAATAGAAAAATCAGAATATATCAATTTTAGAGGCTTCCATTCTCACATTGGATCTCAAATCTTTGATTTAGCTGCATTCGATGCTGCAATAGATAAATTAGTTTCATATTGTAAAGATTTTAAAGAAGAATTAATCTTAAATATTGGTGGAGGCTTTGGTGTTCATTATACTGATGAGGATAAGCCAATTCCATTTGATGTTGTTTCTAAAAATTTAATTGAAACATGTGAAAAAGCATTAAAGAAAAATAATGTTAAAATTAAAAAATTATGTATAGAACCAGGTAGGTCAATTGTTGCAGAGGCTGGTTATACATTATATACTATTGGATTTACTAAAAAGACACCAAATAAAGAATATTATTTCATTGATGGTGGTATGACTGATAACATTAGACCTGCCCTATATCAAGCTAAATATTCATGTGATATAGTTGGTAAGGAAAATGCTAAAAAGGATCACTTAGTTACAATCGCAGGTAAGTGCTGTGAAAGTGGAGATTTAATCATTGAAGATTATTATCTACCTGAGGCAAAACCAGGAGACCTTTTAATCACATATACAACAGGAGCTTATGGATATTCAATGTCATCTAATTATAATAAAGCATTAACTCCTGCAGTTGTATTTGTAGAAGATGGCAAGAGTAAGCTTGTTGTAAGAAGAATGAGATTAGATGAATTAATTGAAAGAGAAGAATAATGAAATTAACAAAGATGTATGTTTCAGGTGAAGATTTTTTATTAACAGAATATAATAACCTGATAGATTATTCTTCACTTGCTATAAAATTATTAAATAGAATAAAAGGCATTGGAGCAAATAGATTAATTGTTGTAAAAAACAATCCTTTAGAAATGTTTATTTATGATGATATGGGTAAACGTGAGGTCTTTAATACAAATGCAATAACTTGTTTTGCTAAATATGTCTTTGATAATGAAATATCAAAACAAAGGGAACTAACTATATTAACAGGTGCCGGAAGAACTAAAATAGAGGTTGCTGCTGAAATTCCTTTTGTTGCAAGATTAAATTTAGAAAAGCCTAATTTTAATAATAGAATGATTTATGTAAATGATTCTATAGATTCATTTGGTAGAGTAATTAGATTAAATGATACATTACTTACTATATATTCATTCAATTTATTAGGTGTTAATACAATAATATTTGTTGATAATATTGATGATAATAATATGTTAGATTTAGCACCTGAAATTGCTAATCATAAATTATTCAATAGAAAAACAGATGTTATATTTGTGAAAATGATAGATAAAAAGCATTTAAGATTAAAATGTTATAAACCAAGCTTAGGATTTATTAATGCTACAGCTTCAGCTTGTGGCGCTGCATATATTGCTGCATCTAAGCTAGGATATACAAGAGGTAAGGTAACTTGTATGTTAGATGAGGGAGAGATATCACCTGAAATTGATAAAAAAGGTAATGTCTTTGTAGAAATACCTGCAATAAAAATATGTGAATGCGATTATGAGGAGGAATAATAATATGTTAAAAGGTAGTATAGTTGCATTAGTTACACCATTCAATAAGGATGGTTCAGTTAATTTTCCAAAATTAAAAGAATTATTAGAATATCATATTGCTAATAAATCTGGTGGAATTGTTATTTTAGGTACAACAGGTGAAGCTTCAACTTTATCATTTGAAGAAGAAGCTGAAATTGTAAAATTTAGTGTTGATATAGTTAAAAAGAGAATTCCATTAATTGTTGGTTCTGGTTCAAATGAAACAGAAAAAGCTGTTACTATGTCAAGAAAGTATTCTGAAATGGGAGCTGATTATGTTTTAGTAATTACTCCATATTATAATAAAACAAATGAATCAGGATTAATTAAGCACTTTACAGCAGTTGCTGATGCATCATTATGTCCTGTAATTATGTATAATGTACCAGGAAGAACTGGTATGAATATGTCATATCATGCAGTAGAGGTATTATCAAAGCATCCAAATATTTGTGGTATTAAAGAAGCATCAGGTAATATGAGCTATGCTATGAAGATTTCAAAATTATTAAATAAGGATTTCTTTATGTTATCAGGTAATGATGATATAATCGTTCCTATGATGGCAGCAGGTGCATCAGGTGTTATTTCTGTACTTGCAAATATCGCTCCACAAAATACTGCAAAGATTTGTGAATTATGCTTCCAAAATAAATACGAAGAAGCATTAAAGCTTGCTGATGATTTATTAACATTTACAAATGATTTATTCTTAGAAGTAAATCCAATTCCTATTAAAGAAGCAATGAATTATTTTGGATTTAATGTTGGTGGTTATAGAGCACCACTAGATTATATGAGTGAAGCAAACGCTAAAATCTTATATGCAGAAATGGATAAGGTAAAGGAGCTAATTAAATAATGAAGGCTGTTGTAGTTGGTTATGGCGCAATGGGAAAGCTTCTTGCATCTACTTTAGGTAATGAATTAGCTTCAGTTGTTGCTATTGAATGTGAAAATAAAAAATTAGATGATGT
>CAMOUB010000028.1 GCA_946626345.1 uncultured Caryophanales bacterium
AGGTAAAAATTAATTCTTTAGGTGATGAAGAATCAAGAAAGAATTATAGAGATGTATTAGTTAAGCATTTTTCTTCTTACAAAGATGAATTATGTGAAGACTGTAAAATGCGTCTTGAAAAGAATCCATTAAGAATCTTAGATTGTAAGGTTGATAGAGATAAAGATTTCTTTAAGACTGCCCCTAAGATTAATGATTATTTAAATCAAGCATCTAAAGAAAGATTTGATACAGTATTAAAAACATTAGATGGACTTGATTTAGCATACGAGGTTGATTATAACCTAGTTAGAGGCTTAGATTATTATTGCCATACAGTATTTGAACTAGAAGTAAATGTACCTGAATTTGGTGCACAAAATGTAATTGGTGCTGGTGGAAGATATGATAAGCTAATATCTGATTTAGGTGGACCAGAAACTCCAGGTGTAGGTATGGCTTTTGGTCTAGAAAGATTATTATTAGCTACTAATCTATCTGGTAAAAAATTAGTTAATGAAGATACAATTCATGCATATTTTATTGCGTTAGGTGATAATGCAGCAAAAGAAGCAATTAAAATTATGAATGTATGTAGAATTGGTGGTTTATCTTGTGATATGGATTATCTATCAGGAAGCTTAAAGAGTCAATTTAAAAAGGCTGATAAAAATAATGCATATTTTACTTTAATATTAGGAGATAATGAACTTGAAAATTATAAAATTAATATTAAAGATAATAGAACAGATGAACAAGAAACAATTAGCTTATATGATGTATACCCATATATAGTTAATAAATTAAATAAATTAGCACTAGGAGCTTGTGCTTCATGTGATAAAAAAGGAGAAACAAAATAATGAAAAGAGTTAATTTAAAAAATATAAAGCTTGGTGAAGTTAATCATGTTGCAGGCTTTGTAGAAAACATTAGAAACAAAAAATCAATGTGCTTTATTGTATTAAAGGATGTTACAGGTAAATTACAGATTACAGTTGAAAAAGAAAAGCATCCTGAAATGGAGAATTTATTAAATCAAATTACAGTTGATTCAGTTATTGAAGCTGAAGGTATGATTGTAGCATCTGAATATGTTAAATTAAATGGTATGGAAATGTATCCTGATACAATCAAAATTGATTCAATTGCTGAACCATCTCCAATTGTTGCACCTAAGGGTGAAGAAACTAATATTGATTTAAGATTAGACTATAGATGGATTGACCTACGTACTGATAAGAATACATTAATGTTTAAGACTCAAAGCTTATTTGTAAATAAATGTAGAGAATTCTTAGTAAAAAATGATTTCATTGAAATCCATTCACCAAAATTAATTGGTGCTGAATCTGAATCAGGTGCTGGTGTATTTAAGGTAGATTATTTTGATCGTAATGCATATTTAGCACAATCTCCTCAATTCTATAAACAAATGGCAATGGCTGCTGGATTTGAACGTATATTTGAATCAGGCCCAGTATTTAGAGCTGAAAAGTTCGCATCAAGAAAGCATGCTACTGAATTTACAGGATTCGATTTAGAATTCTCATATATTGATTCATACTATGATGTTATGCATATGGAAGAAGAAATGCTTACTTATGCATTAAAAGCTGTAAAAGAAGTTTATGGTGATGAAATTAAAAAGGTATATGATATTGATGTAGTTGTACCTACAGTACCATTCCCTGTTATGGACTTACATGATGTATATGACGAATTAGAAAAGAGATATGGTTATAAGGTACCTGAAGAAGAAAAAGGTGATTTAACAACTGAAGGTGAAAGATTGGTTAAGAATCTATCACTAGATATGTTTGGTCATGAATTCTTATTCATTACAGGATACTCAAAAGAAACTAGAGCATTCTATCATATGAGAGATGAAAAGGGCGTTCCTTGTGGATATGATTTAATTTGGAAGGGATGCGAAATTACAACAGGTGCTCAACGTGAGCATAGATATGAAATTTTAAAGAAACAAGCAGAAGAAAAAGGCTTAGATAACGATGTTAAATTCTATCTTGATTTCTTTAAATATGGATGCCCTCCACATGGTGGATTTGGTATTGGTGTAGATAGAATTACAATGTTATTATTCAATGAAGGTATTAAAGATGCTATGTTCATCTTTAGAGGACCAGATAGATTAAATCCATAATCGAGGTGATTTTATGCATATTACATGGGATGAATACTTTATGGGGGTAGCTTTACTTTCAGCTAAAAGAAGTAAAGACCCATCAACTCAAGTTGGAGCTTGTTTAGTTAACCAAGATAAAAGAATAATTGGAATTGGATATAATGGTTTTCCAAGAGGCTGTTCTGATGATGTATTCCCTTGGGGAAAAGGAAACCAAGATGAATTATTAAATAAATATCAATATGTAGTACATGCTGAGGCTAACGCTATATTGAATTCAAGCGGAAATATAAAAGGCTCAACTGTTTATGTAACTTTATTTCCATGTAATGAATGCGCAAAGCTTCTAATACAATCAGGTGTTAAGCATATAGTATATATGACTGACATTCATTCTGGTACAGTTTCAACCATCGCATCTAAAAAGATGTTAGATGCTGCAGGCGTAACATATGAAAAAATGCCTGAAATTGAAATTTCATTAAATTCAAAATGAAATATATATTAAAAAAATATTGGATTCATATTGTATTTATTTTAATTATTTATATTCCAATTATCGTTATTACTACAACAAGAACAAATTATTCATTAATATTAAAAGGTGATACAACTAAATTTAATAGTGTAGTAGATATTGATACAGATTATATAGAAGAAGGAAGCTTTTCTACAATATATGTAATATCAATGGATAAATCAACTGTATTTCAAAATCTAATTACTGCAGGACTTCCTACAGTAGAGAAATATAAAATGTCTACAAGCTATACTCATCTAAGCGATATAGAAACATATAAGGCTGGTAAAATTGATTATTATTCAAGTATTGAAATTGCAATTATTAATGCTTATACATATGCTAAATTAGATGATGATTCAATTAATATTGATTATAAATTTAAATCATTTGATGTAACATGGTATAAAAAGGATAGTCAATTTAAAATTGGTGATGAAATAATTGGTATTAATGATATTTCTAATGATTCAGAAATAGGATTATATAATGGCTTAAGAGCCTTAAAGGATCAAGATACTATCCATATTATAAGAAATAATAAGCCACTAGATATAATCTGGCAAAAGAATATAGATTCAGTATCTATTACTAAAAGATACGAAATTGATTATGATACAATATTTCCAAAATTAAAAATTAAAGATACTAATGTAGGAGGCCCATCAGGAGGACTTTTACAAACATTATCTATTTATAATAAATTAACTAAAGATGATTTAACACATGGTAAAAAAATTGCAGGTACAGGAACAATTAATTCTGATGGAAGTGTAGGAGAAATTGGTGGTATAAGAGAAAAAATACCAACTGCCCTAGATGATAATATTGATGTTTTCTTTTGTCCTAAAGGAAATTATAGTGATGCAAAAGAAGCATATGATTTTCTAAATGGTAGAAGCAAGATGCAATTAATCGAAATAGATAATTTTAAAGATGCAATTAAATATCTTAAGGAACTAAAATGAGAAAATATAATGAAGTTATTCAAGAATTAGAAAAATATAATAGACCATTTAAAGAAAAATTCTTTGCGTTTTTAATTGCTTTATTATTATCATTATTAATAATTAGTGCACCAGCACTATTATTAATTAACCTTGTAATTTTTAAAAATTATTTAAAATTAATTATCTTTATTGGTGCGTTATTATTAATATTTGAAATATTTTTGATACAGTTAATTTATTATGTTGCTATTACTAAGGGTGAAGTAAAACAGTTATGGATAGTCGCACTTTTAGAAACTTTATTACCAGCAATATTAGTTTTAGGTGCAATACTTTTAATATTTTTTATAGGAGTTATTTAATATGATCATTACAGCTATTATATTTTTCATATTGTATTTTATAGATCAAATAACTAAATATTTTGCTCAAGCTAATCTATCAACTGAAATAAACACTAAGTTTATTCCCAATGTAATGTCTTTTAGATTAGACTATAATCCTGGTGCCGGATTTTCTACTTTTGAGGGTAGCGGATGGCTTTTAACTATAATTTCAGGACTAGCTACAATAGTTTTAGGTTATTTCTTATTAAAAAATGATTGGAAGCACGAAAAATATAAGAGCTTTTTATTAACAATGATTACAGCAGGCTGCGTAGGTAATTTATTTGATAGAATTATTATGAATATTAATTCATTAAACACAACTGATGGTAGACCTGGTGTAGTTGATATGATTGATTTCGAATTTTTAGATATAATTTTTGATAAATTATTTGGTTCATCATTTGCGATATGCAATGTTGCTGATGTTTATTTAGTTATAGGTTTAATATTATTAGCTATTGATCTTTTATTTTTCGCAGATAGGAGAAAGAAAAAATATGAAGCTTCACATAGATAATGAATTTGTAGGAATTAGACTTGATAAGGTAATTGCTACATTATTACCAGATAAAACAAGAAATAATATATTAAAATTAATTGAAGATGGAAATATTTTAGTTAATGGTAAGACAATAAAACCAAGCCAAAAAGCACAGCTAAATGATGAAATCGAGATCAATGAACCAGAACCTAAATCTTTAGATTTAGAGGCTGAAAATCTTAATTTAGATATTGTATATGAAGATTCAGACGTTGCAGTTATAAATAAGCCAAAAGGAATGGTTGTACACCCAGGTGCTGGAGTTAATTCAGGTACACTTGTTAATGGCCTATTATATGAAATGGATGATCTATCAGAAATCAATGGAGTAATTAGACCTGGTATTGTTCATAGAATTGATAAAGATACAACAGGACTATTAATGATTGCTAAAAATGATAAAGCATCCCTATCTTTAACAGAACAACTAAAACGTCACGAATGTAATAGAATTTATTATGCATTAGTTTATGGTGAATTCCAAGAAAATAAAGGTAGAATAAATGTTCCTATTGCAAGATCAAAAGAAGATAGAAAGAAAATGGCAGTAGATAAAGATGGTAAAGAAGCTATTACTAATTTTAAGGTTCTAAGAAGATTTAAGGGATTTACATTACTTGAATTAAAATTAGAAACAGGTAGAACACATCAAATTAGATGCCATATGGAATATATTGGTCACCCACTTGTTGGTGATAAAATATACGGAAGAAGAAAAGTAATTGGTGATTTAGGACAATTCTTACATGCTAAAAAAATTGGTTTTATTCATCCTACAACAAAAGAATGGATGGAATTTGATTCTGAATTACCTAAATATTTTACTGATTTTTTAAATACCCTAGAGGAATTAAAATAGGATACATAAATGTATCCTTAAATTTTAGGTGAAATTATGCTAGATTTATGGATTTTATATAGTATTTCTTTTAAAGATAATATGCCTAATCCTGCAACTAGAATGTATGATGAAGCAATAAAAAATAACATCAATGCTAAATTGATGTTTTATGATTTATTTCAATTTAAAGATGATGAAATATATTATGATGGTAAAAAGGTATTAGAATTTCCTAAAATAGCTTTATTAAGAGGAAATGATACTAATGTATCATTAATGCTAGAAGAATTAGGTATTAAGGTTATCAATTCTACATATACAATTACTAATTGTATTGATAAATTAAAAACTCATGCCTTTGCAGATTATTTAGATATACCACAAATAAAAACTTATCATTTTAAAAATTTTACATTCTTAGAATCAAAAGAATTAGTAGGTTTACCATTTATATTAAAATATAGATATGGTAAGCAAGGACAAAATATTTATATTATAAATACTGAAGAAGAATTTAATGAGGTATTAAAAAATATTAATCCTGAAGATTATATTTTACAAGAATATATAGATACAACATACGGAAAAGATGTTAGAGTATTTATTGTAGGAAATGAAATATTAGGTGCATGCGAAAGAGTAAATAATTCTGATTTTAAATCTAATCTAGCACAAGGTGGTTTATCATATAAATATGATATTGATGATTTTACAAAAGCTAATTCACTTAAATTAAATAAAATCCTAAAAGGAGATATTATAAGTGTAGATTACGTTTTTGGTAAGAATGGATTATTATTTTGTGAGGCTAATACAAATCCAGGCTTTGCATCATTTAATTATCTAGGTTATCCTGTAAGAAGCATATTTATGAATTATATTAAAAAATTATTAAAGGGCAGCAAATAAGCTGCCCCTTTAATTTGTTGGTGATTGTTTTTCATAATTTTGAATAAATTCAATTACTTTATAATATGGAATAGCATAAGAATATAAGTATTCATTTGATGCAGAAACCTTACTTGCAAAATTAATTCCAATTAATCTTAAGTTTGAATCTAATAACATAGAACCAGAAGAACCATCATTTATTTTTGCTGTATGGTCAATTACTGAAAATTTAATATCTGATTTAATTTTTGATTCTTCATCTGAATTAAATTCGTCTAATGATACATATGAACCATAAGTAATTGTATTCATAACCCTTTTAGGGTTACCTACAGTAATAACTGTATCTTTTTCATTTGGCATATTTGATGTAAAAGTAATTGTATCTAGTGTATCAGTAGTCTTACCATCATCAGGAATTTTATTAAAATACATTAGTGCTAAATCATAATTTGAATCAGCATAAGCTATAATTCCTGTGTATGCATTATTAAAACAATCATAGATTTTATATTCTTCATATTTATATTTTTCAGGTTTATATATTACATGATTATTTGTTAAGCAATAATAATAATTAGAAGTTTGAGCGATTATTACACCTGAACCGATTGATTCATATGTCTGCCCACCTAGAGTGGATTCTGTAAAAGTAGATATAACCTTAACTGATGTTTTTAAGATATTATCTGAAATTATATTTGATATTTCTTTATAATTTGTTTCATAGCCTGCATATACTGTAGTTTCTTTTTTAATTTCTTTTTTAAAATTAAAAGGAATTTTACATTCGATATCACTATACCATCCTAAAAAAGTAGAAGCAATCTTAGTTGGATTTGCCTCAGGCTTTAATACTAGATTTTCTAATGTAGCAGTAGAATAAAATTTAAATCCATTATTTAAATCATATATAACTTTAATTCCATTTGGATTATCTGATTTAGGTACTATAAAATTATATGTATCCTGTTTTATGAATTTAGAACTAGGATTTTGATTTTGATTTTCAGTTATAGTAGATATACTTTTATGTTTAGAACATGAAGTAATAGAAAAAAATAAAACAAAGATTAATATTAAATTTAAAAATTTATGCTTCATTCTTTCACCTACTTTTTATGATATTATATCATAAATTTTTAAAATTTTAGTTTTTTTTCATTATTTAACATATTCTAAGTTCTTATTAGCATATAAAATATTTATTTTTCTTATAAATATCATCCGTTTGGGTGATGTTATTTATTTTATATTTATATATAATAAAATTGGATTTTTTATAAGAGGGAGATGTATATTATGAAAAAGAAAAAAATATTTTTAACTTTATTAGCTTGTGTTTCTGTTGCAACACTAGTTTCTTGTGGTGGAAAGAAGAAGGAATCTGAAACCTTAGCGCCACAAATAACTGAAACAGGAGAGAATGTAGAAACAACAGGAACTGAAGTATCTGAATTTAAGGTAACATTTAATAATTTTGATGGTACTGAATTATATTCTTACACAGCTCATGCAGGAGATGTTGCTACATACAAAGGTGATACACCTGAAAGATTAGATGGCGATTATTTTGCAAGCTATATTTTTGATGGATGGGATAAGCCACTAGAAACTGTAAATCAAAATGTTGTATATACAGCAAAATATAAGGTTATATATTCGACAACATATTATTCTAATGGTCTTTTATTTGAATTATCAGAAGACCAACAAGGATGGTATATTAGAAAATATTTAGGTAGTGATACAAATGTAGTAGTACCTGCAACATTTGATGGACTTCCTGTAACTAAGATTCTATCAGGAGCATTTTCAGATAATAAATCAATAACTAATATTCATATTGGTGAAAATATTAGATATATTGGTGAAAATGCATTCTTAAATATGGAAAAAATGGAAAATATCACAGTTAGTGATAAAAACCCTGTATATAGCGTAGTCGATGATGCATTAATAGGAACATATAGAAAGTCAAATTATACTTTAAAATCATTAATTTATGTTCCATCAACTAAAAAAGGATTCTATGAAATTCCATCTGATGTATCAATTTATAGAGGATGTTTATCAGGTTCTCAATTAAATGATTTAAAATTCTCAACAGATGTATTTAAACCTTTAAATATTGAAGGCAGCTTTATAGCAGAAGCTTATAATAGCCAATATACAAATTATGTATTTAAGGATTTATTTGGTGGTACTGAAGAGGATGTTAATAATGCACATGTAATTCATGTCATTGTATCTGGAGGAGATATTCCTGCAGGTATGTTTGCTAATAACAAAAAGCTTGAATCTATTTCATTATATAATAATCAATATAACCCAATTGAAGAAATTGGAGCACTTGCATTCTATGGATGTAGTTCACTACATTCAATGGTAATTCCTAATACTGTTGAAGTAATTAGAAAAAGAGCATATGAAAATTGTAATTTTGAAACTCTAGCAATAGGTGAAGATGAAAATTTAAGATTACAAGTAGTAGAAGATTATGCATTTAACTGTGATGTAGAAGAAACATTAATTGATAATGGATTAGAATATGTAGGAAATGATGCTAACCCATATGTATTAGCATATTCAATTGATTCTAATAATACAAGAATGCAAAAATCTGCAACAATTAGTGAATATACATTATTCTTAAGAGATGAATTATTAGCTGATCAATATTATTCAGAAGGTGTTGAAAACTTCTATATGTCAAATGCTAGATTAAGATCAATTGGTGCTAAATCATTATTCTATTTAACAGGAAATATAGTATTACCTGCTACATTAAATTATATTGGTGATAACCCAATTTCAAATTTCTCAAAATATTCAAAGAATGGTAATTTTTATTATCTATTAGATGATGCTAAGACTACATTAGATGCATTAGAAAATAAAAAATATTATATTGGTGCACTTGGTGATTCACAATTATCACTTGATAGTACAACTAAATTTATTACTGCAAATACATTCTCAAATGTAACAGGATTAAGTTCAAATACTGAATCAACAGCATATTTTAAATATGATAAGATAGAAAAAATATTATATACATCTGATTATAGAACATTATTATTTGCTAACACAGATGAAGAAGAAATTAATATTAATCAAAATACAAAAGAAATTTCTGATTATGCATTTAAGGGTAGTGAGACAATTACTTTAAATTTATATGATATTGAATATATATCTGATAAGGCATTCTATGGATCTAATCCTTCAGATACTTTAGAATTAAGATATAAATATGCTGATGGAAAGATTATTGAAAATAGATTTAATAACTTAGTATATTTTGCATCATTATTTACAAATTCTAATATAACAAATATTAAAGTTGGCAATAAGCTTTCATACTTTGAAGAATTACCATCAAAGATGCTTGATAAGAAATTAGATTTATTAGAAAAAGATGGATATTCTGTAATCAGTATTACAAATAAAGAAAACCTATCTTATGATTATCAAGATGATTTTAGATATTATGAAAAGATTTATGCTTCACTTGGATTAATTAATGAAAGTATAGGTGAAAATTAAAAATGAAAAAGAGACTAGTTTGCTTAGGAATTGCACTAGCATCAGCTACATTTATGTTATCAGCTTGTACATCTAAAAAATCAAATGTGACAAATAATGATACAAAAATAGTTGATGAAAGTGAAACTCCAACTGAAAATACAACATCATTAGATAATAATAGTACACCTACTAATAATATAGAAACAAACGATGAAACAGAACCAGAAGAAATAATTATTGAAATTCCTCCTGTTGATGATAAAAGTATATTATTAGAAATATATGAAGATTTTAATTCACCAAAATTACCTTCAGGTAAATATATAGAGGTTGGTGAACAAGCATTTTCAAATGGTATTAAAATTAATCAAACTGAACAAATATCATTATTAAATACAATTGATTGTATTGAACAAAAAGGTATTGATATTGATACTAAATCAGATGATGCATTCTTAATTGATTATTCTAAAAAATCATCAGCTGATGGAAGCTTTTATGGAAATGTAATATCTCCAATTATTGTTAATGTTAAAAATTATATTTCTAATTTAAAAGAATATGAAAATAGTAAAAATGGTGAATGTGTATTTTCATATTATAATTATGGAGATTATTATATAATTTTTGCAAAATCTCAAACTGGATTTAATAGAGATTTTATTGTATTTGATAATACAGGTGTTGCATCATATGTTAATTTACATAATGAGGCATCAAATAAATATGCAAAGATTTATGAAACAATCTTAATTGATAAAGGTACATTAGAAAAATCAGATCTTGAAATACTAGATTTACAATCAAAGATTAAATTTAATAATACAGATGCATTCTTTTCAATTGATGATGAAACTGTAGAATCAATTGTAATACCTGAAAAATATAGAGGAATTCAATTCAATAATGTTGATATGGATAAAATTCAACAATTAAAGAATCTAAAAGAAATTATTGTTTCTCCATCTAGTAAAAGATTTACAACAGAAAATGGTATTTTATACGATAAGAAACAAACAAAATTATTATTATATCCTCAAGCAAAAGAAGATACTGATTATGTTTTACCACAAAGTGTAATAGATATCGCAGATAATGCACTTGCTAATACAAAATATCTTGAATCTATAACAGTACAAGAGGGTATAGAATATATTCCTGATAATTTCTTAGCTAACTCAAATGTTAGTAAGGTTGTATTACCATCTAGTGTTAAAGAAATTGGAAATACAATCTTAAAGGGATGTAAAAATTTAGTTGATCTTACAGTTCCATTTATTGGTCCTGATGATGAATCAGATTCATCATTAATCTATTTCTTTTCAACTGAAGAGGTTGAAGGAATGAATGAATATGATGCTAAAGATGGTAGATATTATATTCCTTCAATTGAAAAAATAACTGTATTAAATGAATTAAGTAGTGTTAATGCATTACTTGGATTAAATTCATCACTAAAGGAAATGGTTTTTGCTGATAGCTTTACAGAGCTTAATCCTGAAATTTTCCATGAAGGATTAACTAATCTAGAAAGTATAACTATTTCAGGAATTACATCAATAAATAGAAAATCATTTGCATCTTTAACAACTCTAAAACATTTAAATGCTAAAAGTGTTCTTGAAATTTCAGAATATGCATTTGAAAATAATAAATTATTAGAATCATTTACATTTGATAATGTTATAACTGTTGGTGCACATGCATTTGAGAATACAAAAATTGGAGATATTGCATCATCTTCAATTGTTAATATTGGTGAATATGCATTTAGTGGATGTGAAAATGTTACAGCAATTGATTTACCTAATGCAACATCAATTTCAGAATATGCATTTAATAATATATCAAAATTAGCAAATGTTAATTTGAATTCACTTGAAACATTAAATAAAGGTGTATTTGCTACAACTAGCACATCTCGTGTTATAAATAATTTAAATATTCCAAGTATTAAAGTATTAAAAGATGAAGCTTTAGCTGGTATAAAAATAAAGAATAATTTAGATGTTTCAAATGTAGTAGAAATTGGCTTAAATGCATTTAATAATTTCAACTCATCTGCCTCAAATTCAATATTAAATTTTGAATCATGTCAAGATGTAAGTAATTTAGGTGTTTATGAGAATAGTACATATGTTTCAGCATTCAAAGGTTGTGAAGTAAATACAATTAAATTACCTAATATTACAACTATGCCAAATGGATTATTCATTGGAAGTAAGGCTAAATATATTTATATAAATAAAATAACATCTATTTCAAATTCAGCATTTAGAGATTCTAAATTATTAGAAAGTGTAACTACATCAACTATTACTAATGTAGCTAATTATGCTTTTTATAATTGTGAAAAATTAGCATCATTTGATACTTCAAATTTAACAACAATTAATAGTTATTCATTTACTAATTGTAAATCATTAAAATCTGTTAATTTAGTGAATGTAGAAAGTATTCTAAGATATGGATTAGCTGGCTGTTCATCACTTTCAAATTTAGGAAAATATGATAAATTAGTGAAGATTGAGGCTTATGGACTTGATGCTACTGCAATTACATCATTTAGTTCTAATAAAGTAACCTCTATAGGTGAACATGCATTTGCTATGTGTACTAAGCTAATTACATTTGAATCACCTATAGAATCAATTCCTGATAGTTTATTTGATAATTCTAATTGTTTGGAAACTGTTAATCTTCCTAATGCAAAAACAACAGGAAAAGAAGTGTTTAGATCATGTGGCTCACTTAAATCTGTAAAATTACCATCAATGGGACTTTATACAACATCTATGTTCCCTTCATATTTTACAAGTGTTTATGATAATTCATATATTGAAATTGGCTCATCTTCAATAAATGATACAATTAAATCAGATTTATCACATTTTACGAATATTAAACTAACTAATGTTACATCTATTAATGATAGTTTATTTGAAAATAACAAAAATTTAAAATCTATTGAAGCAATGAAATGTACAACTATAGGTAAAGCAGCATTCTCTGGATGTACTAATTTAGCTACGGTCTCATTTGGGGAAATACAAACTATCAATTCACAAGCTTTCTATGATTGTAAAGCACTAGGAGATTTGTCTTTTGCAAATGCTACATCAGTAGGAGCATCAGCATTTAGTGGATCATCTATAACTTCAATTAATTTATCAATTGCAACAACTATTGGTGCAGCTGCATTTGCAAATTGTAATAAATTAACTAAAGTAGAATTGCCTAGTTTAAAACAACTACAATCGGAGACTTTTTTTGGATGTGGAGCCTTAGAAGAAGTAAGTATCCCAGTTGCAACATCCATTGGTAAAACTGCATTCTATAATACTACTAAGCTTACAAAATTATCTGCACCAAAAGTTACTTCAATTTCAACTGATGTTTTTAAAAGCTCTGGCTTAAAGACTTTAGAATTACCATCATTAACAAGTATTCCTGAATCTTGTTTTATAAATTCAAATGTAGAAACTTATAGATTTAATTCTTTAACAACAGTAAATAAATATGCTTTTAATGGTAATAAATCTATCAAATATATCTCATTAGCTTCTTGCGAATCAGTATTATATGCAGCATTCCAAAATTGTACGAATTTAGATTATATTTATGCTCCAAAATTAAAAACAGTTGGAGATTATGGATTCCAATATAGTGCTATAACATCTATATCTTCTAAAATTGAAACAATTGGTAAAAATGCATTTTACCAATGTGAAAAATTATCAATATCTCAATATAGTGATGTTTTTGATAATACAACTATGATACATGAAGGTGCATTCCAAGGCTGTAAGAGTATTACTGGTTTAAAATTTAATAATCCAAATACTTTTATATCTACAAATTCATTCTATAATTGTACTGGAATAAATAAATCAAATAATTCTATTATTATTTTAAATACATCTATAACATTCTTTGCATCATCTTTCTATGGTGTTCAATGTAATCAAGTAAGATTTATTGGTACTGATGCTGCAAATCTAATAGATAGAACAAAAACTATTGAAAGCAGTGGAGATTTATTAAATAAAACTACCAGTGTAGTATGTGAGAATTTAAGACCTGGTAATTTAAGTGGTTCAGTTTTAGTTAATAAAACATATTTTAGTTATACTGACTTGAAATCAACTGATAGTAATGGTAATACAGTATATTCATATGTTGGTGAAAGAAAATAAACATTTAAGAGTCGATTTATTTCGGCTCTTTTTGTATTTTTAGCATATGTAAGCGTTTTTTAATTGAATTATTATTTAACTTATAAGTTAAAATCTAGAATTTTATATAAAAATATTGTATAATTGAATAAATATTTTTTTTGGAGGGATAGTTATGAAAAGTTATAAGCTTCATGTACCTGAGGGATTTAAAGATACTTATGGTAATGAAATGTTAATCAAAAAAGAAATTGAAAATAGAGTTTTAAATTGTTTTAACCATTATGGCTATATTCATATCAAGACTCCAACATTAGAATATATTGATCTATATTCAGATAATGGATTACAAAAACCTGATTTATATAACCTAATCAATAGACAAGGAGAAGTATTATCCTTATGTAATGATATGACAAGATCTATTGCTAGATTTGTTGGTTCTAATTTAGATGATTCTAAAGGGATTAAAAGGTATTCATATATTGCAGATACATTTAGATACCCAAGATTATATCAAGGTAAGAATCACCAATTCTTACAAGCTGGTGTTGAATTAATTGGTAAGAGTAATGAATATTGTGATTCTGAGGCTATTTATTTAGCATACCAAGCACTAAAGGCTTGTGGTGTTTCTAAGTTTACAATTCATTTAGGTTCATCAAAATTTTTGAATTTATTATTAGATGATTTTAAAGTTGATTCTAATACAAAAAAGATAATTAGTGAAACAATTGAAAATAAAGATTATGTAACACTAAGATCAATATTAAATAATAATTTAGATTCTAATAAGGCTGAATTCATTATTGATTTAATGCTAAAGGGTGGAAGATTAAGATACCTTGATTCATTAATGGATAAATTAAAAGGATATAAGGCATTAGAAGAATTAAAATATTTGAAAAATTTATATGAAATATTAAATGAATTAGATGTAAAAGATATTTTATTTGATTTTTCAATTTATGCATACGCTGGTTATTATACTGGTATATTATTCCAAATATATACTGAAAATGTTAAAAAAAGTGTAATAACTGGTGGTAGAGCTGATAATTTAATTAAGCAATTTGGAAAAGATTTACCAGATATTGGTTTTGGTATTGACCTTGATTCATTAACTGATTATGTTATTGAAAATAATTTAATTAATGTTTCTAAGGAAAAATATTTATCTTTATCTGATAAAGAATCATTTATTTATTCAATGAAAAACAATGAAGAATTTAGAAATAAAGGAATTGTTGTAGGAGATAGTCACCTAGATAATATAGATGATGCAAAAGAATATGCTAAATTAAATGGCTATACTAAAATAATTTGGTATAAAAATAATAAATATGAAATTGTGGAGGTCAAATAATGTT
>CAMOUB010000029.1 GCA_946626345.1 uncultured Caryophanales bacterium
TGCCATCTGGTGGTGTTGATATCGACAACATTAAAGATTGGGTTAAGGCTGGTGTAGTTGCTGTATCTGCTGGTTCTAGCTTAACTGCTGGTGCTAAGAAGGGTGATTTCGCATTAGTTACTGAAACTGCAAAGAAATTCATTGCTGAATATAACGCTGCTAAGGCTTCTAAGTAATATATAACAATATTAAATATAAAGCCCCGCAAGGAGTGATTTTATGAAAGAAAAAATTATAACATTTGGTGAGATAATGATGCGCTTATCTACACCAGATTATGCAACTATCAATCAAACACATGAGTTCGTTGTAAACTATGGTGGTGGTGAGGCTAACGTTGCAGTAGCACTTGCACATATGGGACATAATACATATTTTATGTCTAAGCTTCCACCTAATCAGTTAGGTGATGGTGCAATTACTCATTTACTTTCAAATAATGTAAATACTAAATACGTTGTTAGAGGTTCTACAACTATTGGTATTTATTTCTTGGAAACTGGTTTTGGTGGTCGTCCATCTAAGGTTATTTATAACCGTAAGCATAGTGCTATAACAAGAATCCAAGAAGATGAATTTGATTGGGATGAAATTTTTAGTAATGCAACATGGTTCCATCTATCTGGTATTACACTAGCACTTGGAGAAAGAGTTAGAAAGGTTGCTTTAAGAGCTGTAAAAGAGGCTAAAAAGCATAACGTGCCTATTAGCTTTGATTTCAACTACCGTTCAAGATTATGGACAGTTGAAGAGGCTAGACCTGTATATAAAGAATTTATGAATTATGTTGATATAGTATTTGCAAGCTTCTATGATGCTAATACTATATTAGAAATTCCTCTAGATGATGATTTTACAGGAGAGTCTTTATCTGAAAAGAGAAGAAATGTATTCCCAAAGATGATAAGAAAGTATAATTTACATTATATTTTTGGTACTGATAGAGTTGTTTATACTGCAACAGATAATTCACTTGCAGGTTATTACTTTAAATTACAAAATGATAAGTTAACTTGGGAATTAACTGATCCAATTCGTTTTAACATTTATGATAGAATTGGTGGTGGTGATGCATTTGCATCAGGTGTTATTCATGGTTTATTAAAGAACTATAATGACCCAGCCTATGCTGTAAGATATGGACTATCTACTTCAGTGTTAAAGCATACAATTTATGGCGATGCTTCAACATTCTCATGTGAGGATATTGAAACATTTATGGCTGCAAATGGTACTGCTGAGGTAGTTAGATAAGAGAGGAAAAATAAGATGATAGTAGGAAAATTAGTAGATTTATATCGCTATAAGGGTATTTCAAAGAATATTGATACTGCAATTGATTGGATGCTAGGTTTAGGCTTAGAAGGAATGCTTGCACTACCTAAAGGAAAGACAATTGTAGATGGAACAAATGTATATGCAAATAGAGATACATATGTTGCAAGACCACTTGAAGAATGTTTCTTTGAAAATCATGAAAATTATATCGATATTCAAGTTGTTTTAAAGGGTAAAGAAGTAATTGGTTATACTCATATTACAAACCCTGATTTAAAGGTAACAGTACCTTATAACCCAGAAAAGGATGTTACAAAATATAATTATGATCCAAAGGGTGCAGTATTCTTCACATTAGAAGAAGGATTTGCATTAGTATATACTGAGGATGCTCACCTTGCTAAGTGCAAGGCAGATGACAACACAACTGAAAAGCTTGTTGTTAAAATTAAAATTGAAAAATAATTAAAAAAAACAAGAGGAGACAAAAATGAAAAATTTAAAGTTTAATTCAAAAAAAGTTGTAACTATGGGCGAAATCATGCTTCGTCTTTCTACACCAGCTAACACACGTTTTGTTCAAGCTAACCAATTCGATATTATCTTTGGTGGTGGTGAAGCTAACGTTGCTGTTTCTTGTGCTAACTATGGCTTAGATGCTTATTTCGTTTCTAAATTACCTGATAACCCAATCGGACAAGCTGCTATCAACTCATTAAGAAGATATGGTGTTGATACTAGATTCGTTGCTCGTGGTGGTGATAGAGTTGGTATTTACTATTCTGAAACTGGTGCTTCAATGAGAGCATCTGTAGTAGTTTATGACCGTGCTCATTCAGCAATCGCTGAAGCTAAACCAGAAGATTTCGACTTCGATGCAATCATGAAGGATGCTGGTTGGTTCCACTGGTCAGGAATTACACCTGCTATTTCTGATGCTTCAGCTAAGTGCTTAGAGCAAGCATTAATCGCTGCAAAGAAATATGGTGTAATTGTATCTTGTGACTTAAACTTCCGTAAGAAATTATGGACTTCTGAAAAGGCAATTTCAGTTATGAGACCTTTAATGAAGTATGTTGATGTATGTATCGGTAACGAAGAAGATGCAGAATTATGCTTAGGCTTCAAACCAGATGCAAACGTAGAAGCTGGTGAAACTGGTGCTGCTGGTTACCACAAGATTTTCGAACAAATGGCTAAAGAATTTGGCTTCAAATATGTAGTATCTACATTAAGAGAATCTTTCTCTGCAACTCATAATGGTTGGAAGGCATTAATCTATGATGGTTCTGAGTTCTATGAGTCAAAGAGATATGACATCAACCCAATCATTGACCGTGTTGGTGGTGGTGACTCATTCTCTGGTGGTCTAATTTATGGTTTAATGACTAAGGCTACTCAAGGTGAAGCTTTAGAGTTCGCAGTTGCTGCATCTGCATTAAAGCATACTATTAATGGTGATTATAACTTAGTTTCTGTAAAAGAAGTTGAATCATTAGCTGGTGGTAATGCTAACGGACGTGTACAACGTTAATTAAAATATAAGTCTCTAAAAAGTGCCACTTTTTGGTGGCACTTTAAGAGCGTATTAATTGTTCCTAAATTTGAGGTATTATTATGAAAATCGGAGTAAGAGTTCACGACTTTGGAAAATCAGATGCTATAACACTTGCTAAAAAAGCTCGTGAGGTAGGATTTGATGCTGTACAATTAGTTTTAAATAAAGCAATTGATGGTGAAACAGGTCTTGCTGGTACATTATCAAAAGAAAAAGCTGAAGGATTTTATCATGCTTTTAAAAATGAAGGATTAGATATTTGTATGCTTGGTGCATATTTTAATCCTGTTCATTCAGATAAAAATAAAGTTACATCTTTAACAGAAAAATTTAGAGAGCATCTTAAATTTATGAATGATTTTAAAGCTGGATATGTAGGATCAGAAACTGGTTCATTTAATGATGACAAATGGACATATAATCCATTAAATCGTACAGAAGAAGCTTTCCAAGAAGTAAAAAGAATATTTAAGGATTTAGCTAATAGTGCTGAAAAATATAATGCAAAAATAGCATTAGAAGGAGCATTTGGTCACTGTATGTGGGAGCCAAAAAGGCTAAAAAGACTTGTTGATGAAATTAATTCAGATACAGTTTATTATACAGTTGATATTTACAATTATTTATCTAATGATAATTATATGAATCATACTAAAATCTTTGATGAATGCTTAGAATTATTCAAAGATAGAATAGTCATTTTCCATATTAAAGATTTTATTGTAGAAGATGGAAATATTAAGCAATGCTGTATTGGTAAAGGTATAATGAATTTTGATTATATGTTACCAATAATTAAGGCTAAGTGCCCAAATGCATACTTAGTATTTGAAGGCTCAAAGCCTGAAGACATGCAATTCTCATATGATTTTATAACTAATAAATTAAAAAATTGCTAAAGGAGAAAATATAATGAAATTAGATGTAAGATATGCTAATCACCCAGATGATTCAAAAAATTATGATACTAAATTATTAAGACATCATTATTTAATTGAAAAAGTATTTGAGGCTGATGATATTTTATTAACATATTCTCATCAAGATAGAATTATTGCTGGTGGTATTATGCCAGTTAATATGACATTAAAACTTGAAGGATCTAGTGAAATGCGTGCTAAATATTTCTTAGAGCGTCGTGAAATGGGATTCATCAATGTTGGTGGAGATGGTAAAGTTAAAATTGATGGTAAGACTTATGATATTAAGCATAAAGACGGAATGTATATTGGACTTGGTGTAAAGGATATTGAATTCTCATCAAATGATAGAAAGAATCCTGCAAAATTCTATATGACATCATCTCCAGCTCATAAGACTTATCCTACAGTCTATATTGCATATACAAAAGAAAACTTAGCTGCATTCAAGGGCGATATTAAGGCTGTTGAATGTATTCACCAAGAATTAGGTGATGCTGAGCATATGAATAAGCGTGTTATTAATAAATATATTAACACAGCTATTATTGATTCATGTCAATTAGCAATGGGTATGACTGCATTAGCTACAGGTTCATGCTGGAATACAATGCCTTGTCATACACATGAAAGAAGAATGGAAGTTTATTTCTATTTTGATTTCCCTGCTGAAGATAGAGTATTCCATCTAATGGGTAAGCCAGATGAGACAAGACATATTGTTATGGCTCCTGAACAAGCAGTTATATCACCAGCTTGGTCTATTCATGCTGCATCTGCAACAATGAATTATACATTCATTTGGGGTATGTGTGGTGAAAACCAAGATTATGATGATATGGATCATATTAAAACAGCTGATTTAAAGTAAAATTTAAATAAAAATGGTTAGTCTTCCAATCAAAAAGACAAAAAAATTATTTAGGAGGAAAATAAAAATGAATATGAATGATTTTAGACTAGATGGCAAAGTTGCTCTAGTTACTGGTGCTTCATATGGTATCGGCTTCAACATTGCAAAAGGTTTTGCTGCAGCTGGTGCAACTATCGTTTTTAACGATATTAAGCAAGAATTAGTAGATAAAGGTATCGCAGCTTATAAGGCTGAAGGTATTAATGCACATGGTTATGTATGCGACGTTACTGATGAAGATGCTGTTAACGAAATGGTAGCTAAAATTGAAAAAGAAGTAGGCGTAATTGATATTCTAGTTAACAATGCTGGTATTATCAAGAGAATTCCTATGATTGAAATGACAGCTGCTCAATTCCGTCAAGTAATTGATGTAGATTTAAATGCTCCTTTCATCGTAGCTAAGGCAGTATTACCTGGTATGATTAAGAAAGGTCATGGTAAAATCATTAACATTTGTTCAATGATGTCTGAATTAGGCCGTGAAACAGTTTCTGCTTATGCAGCTGCAAAGGGTGGCTTAAAGATGTTAACTAGAAATATTTGTTCAGAATATGGTGAATTCAATATTCAATGTAATGGTATTGGACCTGGTTACATTGCTACACCTCAAACTGCTCCACTTCGTGAAAGACAAGCTGACGGTTCTCGTCATCCATTTGATTCTTTCATTTGTGCTAAGACTCCAGCTGGCCGTTGGTTAGAGCCAGAAGAATTAGCTGGTCCAGCAGTATTCCTTGCATCTGATGCATCTAATGCTGTAAATGGTCACATCTTATATGTTGATGGTGGTATTTTAGCATACATTGGTAAGCAACCTAAGTAATAATAATTGAGTCGTGTTTATGCACGACTTTTTTAGTTATGTTGTATTGTATTAAATAATAAATATGATATAATTCTAAATGACGAAATTATTTCAAATTTATTATTTTTAGGAGGGAAACATGAATAATTTAGTTTATGGTGTAAAAGATCGTCCACCTTTTGGTAAGATTATCGTTTTTGCACTTCAACAGTTGTTAGCTATTCTAGCAGCAACTATCGCTGTACCTGCGATTATTAATAGCACTCCAGCTGTTATTGCTAATTTAGGAGAAAGTCCTGCTATGAGTCAATCAGCTGCATTATTTGGAGCTGGTGCAGGTACAATAGTTTATCTATTATTTACTAGATTTAAATCACCTGTATTCTTAGGATCATCATTCGCATTCTTAGGATCAATGGTTGCCGCATTTGCGGGTGCAGTAACTGTTAATGTTGGTTATTTAGGATTAATAATTGGTGCTATTTTAGCAGGTTTAGTTTATGTAGTTTTCGCAATTATTGAAAAATTTGCAGGATCTAAATGGATTGATAAGATTATGCCTGCAGTAGTAATTGGACCAACAGTTGCCATTATAGGTTTATCATTAGCTGGTAATGCAATTGGTGACTTAAGTAAGGGTGGAGTTGATTCTACTAATACTTATTTAGCATTAGTAATTGGAATTATCACATTATTTGGTGTTATTATAACATCTGTATTCGGTAAAAAATTCATGAAGTTAATACCATTTATTATTGGTATTTGTGTTGGATATACAGTTGCTATAATTTTTACAGGAATTGGTATTGCAGCAAATAACGATGCATTAAAGGTTGTAGACGTTGATAAATTTAAGGATATGCAGTGGTTCCCTGATTTTGCATTCATAAAGGCATTTAGTGGTTTTGCTGATTTCCAAGATGCTGGTCAATTTTTCCAATTCTTTGGTACAATTGCAGTAGCATATGTACCAGTTGCATTTGTTGTATTTGCAGAACATATTGCAGACCATAAAAATCTATCTTCAATTATTGGTACAGATTTAACAAAAGATCCAGGATTACATAATACATTACTTGGAGACGGTATTGGTTCAATGGCAGGTGCATTCTTTGGTGGATGTCCTAATACAACATATGGTGAATCAATTGGTTGTGTTGCAATCACTAAAAATGCATCAGTTTTAACAATTTTAGTAACAGCATTTATTGCTATTTTGATGTCATTTTTTGCACCATTCGTTACATTCCTTGCAACTATTCCTGCATGTGTTATGGGTGGAGTATGTATAGCATTATATGGATTTATTGCTGTATCCGGATTAAAGATGATTCAAAATGTTGATTTATCAGACAATAGAAATCTATTTGTTGTATCAGTAATTTTAATTTGTGGTGTTGGTGGACTTGAACTTGTATTCGGTAAAGTAACAATCACAAAAATAGCTTGTGCTTTAATTTTAGGTATCTTAGTTAACGTAATTGTAAATATTGGTAAAAAGAATAAAACAAATGAATTAGAAGATACTAGTGAAGCACTAGATGATAATTCAAATAATGAATAATTTATAATAATCAGGCTTTTTGCCTGATTATTTTTTTTATTAAATAAAATATGTTATAATTACAATTGAGGTGAAAAATATGAAAAAATATAAAGTATTTGCAATTTTATCATTAATTTTTATATTTATTTTTTCACTATCATCATGTAAAGATAATAAAGGTAATACAACTGATGAAAAAACTACTAATATAGATGAAAAAGATATATCATATTTAATGAATAATTTAAATAAATTAAAGGTATTAGGTGAAAAATCTGTTAATTTAATAAATAATTATAATATAACAGATAATTTGCTTGATTTTATTCTAAAAGATAAATCAATTGAAATAGAATCTAAAATCAATAAAGATAATATTAATATTGAAAATAATACAATATTAGGATTTGTAAATGGTGTATTTAATCTTGATTCTAGAACAATAGAAAAAAGCAAATTAAATGCATATGAAAGAATTTTAAATAATATTTTAATAAATGAAAAAAATAAAGAAATATATAAAATTAGTGAAAACAATATATCAAGAACTGAAGAATTAACATTTGATACATTATCTATAAGAGAACAAGAAATATTATTTTTAGCATATAATAGATTAATAATTTATAAACTACTAAATGATTATTTAATAAATAATATTGATTCGAATTTTATTCCTGATGCTAAAAAATTATTATCTGATTATTTTTTACCATATACAATTATAACGAAAATTTCAGATGATAATACTAGACCTAATTATAGAGGCTATTCAATTAATTTTGATAAAATTAAAGATGATATATGTCATGATAATCTAAATATTGTTGATTTAATTAACAATATGTATAAAGATACTGATATAAACTATAATGTTATGAAAGAAGAATTCATTAATTTATATAATGGTAAATCTACAAAATATAAAGGACTAAATTCAATATCTAGTTTAATTTTAAAAACTATTTTAAGATTTTTTAATTATAATTCAACAGATAATTTCTTTAATGATATTGAAAATAAAGAATTAAATTTATCATTTTTAGAGTCATATTTAAATAATTTAGAATTTAGTACAATTAGATATGATAATTATTTTTCTATTAAATTAAAATATAATCAATACTTTATTAATCTAAACATTGATTATTCAGATCTTGATAATATAGTTATTAAGGCATTTACTAATTATGGAAATTTCATATTAAATATAGAATCAAAATTAAATAGCATAATAATATCTGGCAGTTTATATGAACCAAAAACTGATATGAAAACAGATGTGTTTAGATTACAAATATCATTAGATGAAATAAATGATAAAATTCAAATAAATTTAATAATTCAAACAATTTGTATTTTAGATATAGATATAAATATAGGTGAATCAATAAAAATAGATGCTAAATATAAAGAATATAAATCAAATAAATTTATTGATAAATATAAAATAAACATTAATATAAAGGAAGATATTAATATAAAATGTGAAGAATTAAACAATGATTTAAAATCTAATATTGATTTAATTTGTACATTTACTAATGATACAAATAAATATAATTTAAATGAAGAAATATCTAAATTTAAATCAGCATTTAATAAACAATTTATAAATAAAGATTCAACTTTAATAATAACAGATGATTCATTATCAATAGATGGTAGCTATAATCAAGAATCATTTGTTAAAATTAATAACGAAGCTAAAAAAATGGATACAGTTATAATATTTAAAGATGAATTAAATAAAAATATGATATCTAAATATTATTATTCTAATGAATCAGATGATATATATAAAATTGATTTAAATAAGGATTCAATTTTAAAGCAAGTATCAACCATTTATATTGATGATAACACTAAATTAGAATTCGAAATTATTGGAAATTCATATAATGCTTCATTTTTTGTTTCAGGGATTAAAGAAACAATGCCGTATTCGAAAGAAGAACTAGATAATTTATTTTATAAAATTGATAATGCAACGCTTGTCTATTATTCTGTATAATAATTCAAATATTTGCCATCTATTATTAATAATTTATTAAATAAAAGCGTTTTTAATAATGACTTTACAAAAAATATGATATAATGATAAACGTAAAAATAGGGAGGTATAGTATGAAAGGATTAAAAAAATTATTTTTAGCATCAATGGTTGCTGTAGCTGGATTAAGCTTAGCATCATGTGGTAAAAAAGAAAACAAAACCACTGAGCCTACAGGAGATACTACTGAATCTACAACTGGAGAAGTAGTTGAAACATTATCAGTTTTAGACCAATTAAAAAAGATTTCTGGTATCGCAGGTGAAATGAAAGATTTCACTATTTCTGATAGTGCATTTAAGAATATACCTGATTTTATAGCAGGAAAGAATATTCTTGAATTTAACGTAAATATGGATTCAAAAGAATATAATGGTTCAACTGTTAAATCAAATACTGTTGGTGAAATCAGTTTAAGTGATTCAATTCAAGGATACGTTACTAATTTTAATGAACGTAAGTATGATTCTGACTATACAGATTATAATGATAATTATATGGCAATTGATGGTATTGGTAATATTGTAAATTATCGTGAATATTCATATAAAAAAACAAAACCTGAAATTCCTGATGAAAAAACATGGAGCAAGGCTGATTTAAGACAGGTACCTACGGAATTATTAATGGTAGAGAAAATGCTTTATGGTGGTGAATCAAAAGCAATATCATCATTCTCAACTATAGAGAATTATAAGAAACTTGCTGAAGATGCAATTAATTTTGGTAAAGGTGTCGTTAATCCATTATTTGAAAGATATGTGGATATTGATAAGACTGAAGCAAAGACTGTTTATAACTTAAATTTTGATAAATTATTAACAGATTTAGGATATGATAAAACTAAGAATTCATTTGAAACAATAGGCATTATTGAGACAGCAAATAAAATTTATGGTGAAAAAACTATAGATGATTTATTTACTGAATTAGATTTATTATATAATGGTAAATCTACTAAATATGCATATCTTAATGATTTATCAAAAGTATATTTACCTATGTGGTTATCTATAGCTCATATGGATTCTATAGATGATTTAAAGGCAATGCTTGAATCTACTCCTACAAAGATGCCAAAAGAAGCAATGATTTTATCACTTGTTGATTTTAGTGTAACTGTAGAAGATAAAAAAACTACATTTGATTTAGCATTACCAAATCAAAAGAATGCTGAAAAATTAGATAAATATTCATTAGCTGTTGATTATTCAAAAGCAGAAACTATTTCATGTGTTGTTGAAAGTGAATTTGGCAAATTCTTTGCAGATATAAATGCTACTGAAACTGGTATCACATTCGAAGCTGGTACTATGACAACAGATATGAAGACAACTGCTGCAAAAATTATTCTTGATGCTGATCTGGCTAAAAAAGAATTAGATTTAACTGCAACAGTTATTACCAAAGCTGAAATTAGTGCTAAATTTGCATTAACTAGTGATTCACTAGATTTAAGTTTAGATGTTAAAAGATATGCTAATGTAACTAATATTCAAAATCTATTTGATTTAGATGCATCAATTAAAAAAGATTCAATTAAGGGTGATTTATTCATTAATTCTAAAGTTCCTTCAGATAAAAAATATGATTCAACTATTGGAAGTAAAACTGATTTTGAATTTAGTTTTGGAAAAGAATATAAATTAGCTGAGCAAGTTAAAGCAAAAACAGATAGCTTCTTACCTTTAGTTTTGGAAGACTATTGTGATTATGATTATAACTCAGTTGAATATGATAATGAAAATAATCAATTTATTTCAGAGGGTTATTTTGAATATGATGATTATTTAACTTTCAATGATATTGGATTTGATTATACAGTTGGTTCTACAATTCCTGATTTAATTGAATTAGATTATGTAAATGAAGTTTCAATTGATAACAATTATGGTAGGATTTATTTTGATTATACAATTGCAAGCTTAGAAAATGCGACAATTGAATTTGATTTCAATCTTGCTGGTCAAGATTATACTGCTAAATTTGAAAATGGAGAATTTACATATTATGATGGTAGTAATAATATAGTAGCTAGTCCATTTAGTGAAGAGTTTGAAGATGGATTATTTGAAGCTGTAATTAAAGATTTCAAAATTGAATTTATTTCTAACATATCCTTAAGATAATTATTGGAGGTATAAAAATGAAAGGATTAAAAAAATTATTTTTAGCATCAATGGTTGCTGTAGCTGGATTAAGCTTAGCATCATGTGGTGGAAAGAAAAACAAAACAACTGAACCTACAGGAGAAATTACTGAAACAACTCCTGAAGGTCCAAAATATGAAAACAATGTTTTAAACAGATTAACTGATATTGAATCTAGCTTTGATAACATTAATCAATTTGTTGTAGATGGTGTAGCACAAGAATTTTTAGATGTTTTAGCTCAAAATAAGGTTGCAAAGATTTCTGCAACAACAAGAAAAACTGATTACGATGGCGATGATGAGATTAGAACACAAACTGTAGAAGTTGGCTATTCAGATGAATACGAAACTTTAGTTAATTATACTAAAGGAAATAGAAAAGGAACATCATATAAATATGGTTCAGATAATAAACCAGTTATTAATGATAAAAATTATGATATAACTAATTATGAATATGGTGTTTTATCAACAGATAAACTAACTTGTAATTTTACTGATTATAAATACGAAAATAAAGATGATTTCACTAGTTATTCAGTACATAAAAATGATGATTCTTCAACAGGAGAATTAATTGCAGTTACACTTTTACAAAATAAAGAATTAATGACTGCTATTAAGAATTTTGCAACAATTGAAAATGCTAAGAAATTAGCTACTGATGCTATTGATTTCGCAAAAAATGCTGCAACACCTGTATTCTCAAAATTTGTAGAATTAGATGAAGATGCATCAACTGATGCAAAAAAAGTATATACAGTTAAATTTGATGAAATTTTAAAATTTGCAAATTTCGATTCTACATCTGGAAAATTTGGTAAAATAAAAGCATTTGAAAAAATTGATGAATTATATGGTGAAAAAACATCTGAGGCTATTGTAAATGAATTAGTTGCACTATATGATGGAAAATCTACTAGATCTCCATATTTAAATGATTTCGCTAGTGCAGCATTACAAACTGTAGGCAAGTTTATGGGTGTTACTAAGTCTGAAGATTTTGGCAAATTTATAACTAGTTTCGGTAGTGGAGTTGAATTCGCTTTACCTGATCAAGCTGTAATTTTATCTTTATTATCATTAGATGTTGCTGTAGAAGATGGTAAAACTACATTTATGGCAACAATTCCTGATATGGATAAACCTGATTCATTTAAGAATGTTGACTTAGAAGTAAATTATTCTAATAATGATAAGATTGAATTCAATGTTGGTGGTGACTTTGGTGAATTCAAAGCAGTTGCTAGTGCTACAGAAAATGGTATTGATTTTGAAGCAGGTACATATAATTCAGCATCAAAAATGTTTACTGTAGCTGCAAAATTATCTTTAAATTCAAATGCAGAACATAATAAAATAGATTTTATGGCTAATGTTGTTTCAAAAGTATTAGTAACTGGATCTTTAGAATTAAATAATGATAAATTTGATGTATCATTTGAAGGTAGTTCTTATAATGGTTTAAATCCACGTCTTGCTACAAAAGGTAAATTTACAGTTTCTAAGAATTCAATTGATTTTGATTTATTCAATGTTGAAATGCCAGAATCTAGTTATAACGAAGTATATGATTCAAAAGTTGGCGATGATATAAAAGGAAAAATCGAATTTACTAATAAATTCTCTATTGCTGATGAAGTAAAATCAAAAAATGATGTATCTGATTTATTAAATGAAGGTACTTATGCTGGTAATGGTGCTAAAATAGAAGTTACAAGTGAAGGAATTAAAACAATTAATAATGAATATTCTACTAGTACAACTAACGTTTATGCAAATGGTACAACTTACAAAGATAGTAAAGTTGTTTACACACTAAAAGATAATATCACATATGATATGATAAGAAGATATGAAGAACTTAGTGATAATGAAACTATGTATTTAAATACTGATGCTGTTAAATCTGCAACAATATCAACAACTGTTTATTTAAATGGTAATTATTATAAATATAATTTTACATCTGCATATACATATACTGTTACATTAAATGGTGAAACTGTTGAATCTCCTCTTACAGGACCTGAAGCAGCGCAAGTTTATAATGGTATTTTAGAATATTTTACTATTTCTCTAAAAATATCACTTAAAGCATAGTTTTTAAAAAGTCCGTATTTACGGGCTTTTTTTATAAAAAATATACAAAAATATTTGACATTGAAAAATGTTTAATATATAATACATTTGTTGTAACATGCACCACGTAGAAAGGGTCATAAATGGATTAAAACCTACCCTAATAGTGTGTCTTAAAAATATAAAGGAGGTAACACGACATGTATGCAATTGTAGAAACAGGTGGAAAGCAAGTTAAAGCTGTTGTTGGTGAAGCTATTTTCGTTGAGAAATTAGAAGTAGCTGAAGGCGAAACTTATACTTTCGATAAGGTTGTATTAGTATCAGGTGATGAGACTAAAGTTGGTGCACCATATGTAAAAGGTGCTACTGTAACTGCAAAAGTTGAAAAGCACGGAAGAGGAGAGAAGATTGTAATCTTCAAATATCGTCCTAAAAAGCATTCAGCTTCTAAGAAGGGTCATCGTCAAGCATATACTAAGCTTGTAATTGAAGCTATCAACGCTTAATTATGACAACTTACAGTATTAAAAATAGTAAAAATGAAGTAACTGTTGAAATATCTGGACATTCTGGTTATGCCGAATATGGTAATGATATAGTTTGTGCAGCAATATCAACAGCATGTATAATGACTGCAAATCTAATCGATAAGTTAGAATCAATTCGTTACAACATTTTAGATCTAGTTTGTGAAGAAGGATATTTTAGATTGCAGGTTAAAATGGCTGATAGTGTAACTATTGGAATTGTAGATAATTTCTTAGAAACACTTGATAGTTTACAAAAACAATATCCTAAATATATAAAAATTAAGAGCTAGGAGGATAAAACCATGTTATTAAATATTAACATTCAGTTATTCGCATCTAAAAAAGGTGTAAGTTCTACTAAGAACGGCCGTGATTCAGAAGCTAAGCGTCTTGGTGCTAAGGTTTCAGATGGTCAAGTAGTAACTGCAGGTTCAATTTTATATCGTCAAAGAGGTACTAAGATTTTTGCTGGTAATAATGTAGGTCGTGGTGGCGATGATACTTTATTTGCAATGGTAGCTGGTACTGTAAAATTTGAACGTAAGGGTAAGGACAAGAAGCAGGTTTCTGTTTACCCAGTCGCTGAATAATTATAAATTATTAACTATGCCCAAAATTAATTTTTGGGCTAATTTTTTTACATAAGGAGGTATAATCCTAATATGTTTATAGATCAAGCAAAAATGGAACTTTTCGGAGGCAAAGGTGGAGATGGAATCGTTGCCTACAGAAGAGAATTAAAGGTTGAATATGGTGGACCATTTGGTGGAAATGGAGGTAATGGAGGATCTATTATCTTTAAAGGTACAAATGGCAAAACTACACTATTAGATTTAAAATATAATACTGTTTTAAAGGCTGAAGAGGGTCAAAAGGGTAAAAATAAGGGAATGTATGGAGCTAATGCTTCTAATACATATGTATTAGTACCTGTAGGAACTACTATATTTGATCAAGATACTAATAAAGTAATTGGAGATATTACAAAAGATGGCCAAGAGGTTATAGTTTGTAAGGGTGGACGTGGAGGCCGTGGTAATATGGCTTTCCAATCTAATTCAATGAAATGCCCTGATTTCTGTGAAAAAGGAG
>CAMOUB010000030.1 GCA_946626345.1 uncultured Caryophanales bacterium
CAGATTTAGAAAAGCATAAGGATTTATATGCAACTGTAAATAATCTAAAAGAAGAAATGTGGCCATTCCATCCATTTTTCCAAGAAGCATTAGTTTTATTTTCAGTTTTAATAGATCCTGATTCTTTTTCAACTGCAATGAATCCTGATTTTGTAATGGAAGAATTAATAAGACAAAATGCATTCTATGATGAAGAGGGTGATGTAGTTCCTTTTGAATTACAATTATTCCTATCTAAAATGGATGATTTTTTTACTTATGCATATGAATCACAAAAATCTTTAAATGACCTAATAGATAGAAATCCATCATTCCATCAAATATGTGAACTTAAAAACACACTAGATTCTAAATTTAAAATTTTTAAATTAGGATTTATGCCAAGATATAATACATTATATCAATTTGCCTTAATGCAATATGATAAAATTAATGACATTTTAAAAGAAGCATCAATTAAAGTATTTGAACAAGAATTGAAGGCTACATATAAGCACATTAAAAATAGAATTGATAGCTTTGAATTTAAAATTAAAACAATTAAAAGACTTGATGAACTAGATAAAATAAATGATGAAGTTAATGAATTATATACATTCTTAGCTGAAAGATATAATGAATATGTTGATTATGTTACATTAATGTATGAAGAAGCCCCAAGTGCATTTAATGATTTAACATATTTAGTTACAGGAGAAGAATCTGGTTCTATAAATTATTTGTATACATTAATCGATGAACAAATTTCAAAAATAGAAGTAATATACGAAGAGAGAAAACGTATATCTGTAGTAAGAGATTTATCTACTAAGATTAAAAACTTCTATGAATTCTTAATTGGATTAAATGATGAAATTGGTAATAAAGAAGAAATAACTAAGAAAAAGATTGGTAATTTTACTTGTAAGAGTGATGCTGAATTTTTATATAAGAGATTAATTAAACAAAAAGAAAATTATTTATCACATGTAAAAGTATTTGATTATCTTACTATGACATCAGGATTAACTGATGTTACATTTAAAATTTATACAAGAAATGATTTCCAAAAGATTGCTAAAGAAATAAGAGATATAGAAAAATTCTTAATTTTTGTATCTGAAAGTGTATTACCTGAAAATAAAAAAGCTCTAGATACAGACTTAGAAAACGAAGGTAGAGAAATAGATTTATTTGGTAAAAAAGTTAAGGTTGCTTTAATGAATGAGGATTTTAGTGAAATATCATTTGATGATGATATTAAATCTCATACATTCAATATTCATGATTATTCAGCTTATCATAAGCTTGTAGATTATGCTGTAGATGTAAGAAAACAACCTGTATTCCAAGATTATGGAGATATTTCAGAATATCCTTATTTTAAACCATTTAAATACCAGGTAGAATCTGTTAGAACAATGCTTGGAAAATTTGAAGGACGTGGCGTATTTGGAGATCAAGTAGGTCTTGGTAAGACATTAGAGGCATTAATGACTGCTGATGTAATGTTTAGATGTGCAACAATTAAAAATTGTGTTATTGTTACAACTAAATCAACAATTCATCAGTGGAGAAATGAATGTAATACTAAATTCCGTCACGAAGATGGTTCACCTATGTTTGAGGTTTATCCAAAGCATGATTCATATTCATTTATAGATTTAATTCAAGAATTAAAGAAGGATAAGGCTGCAAAGAATCAAAATGCCTTAAAGGTTTATTTAGTATCAACAGAACAAATTAAATCTAATTCAACACTTGAATATATTAAAGAATCTAGTAAATATTTTGAATTAAAAAATCAAGTATATAACCCAAGCCCATTTGTACCATCTGATATAGATGTTACAGATATGAATATTTCTAAGATAATGTCAATTAAATATTTAGATATTATCAAGAAAAGATTACCTAATGAATTATCAAGAAAGATAAAAGAATCTCTAGCAAATAATGAAGATTATCAAAAGCTTACATCATTTAATGTATATGGATTCTTTACATATGAATTTGATGAGACAAAGAAAAAATTCTATCCTACAAATGATAGAATCTCATCAATGAAAAATGATAATGGTCATATATTAGTTAATGAATTAAATCTATTACAAAAATATTCTAAATGTCTAGCTAAGATAGAAGAAAGAAAAGCCACTTTAATAAAGATGGTATCTGATATGAGTAAGAATGATAAGCTAGCTGAAGAAAGATTAATCGATTTATTAATATTTGATGAAGTACAAGATTTATTAATTGATTTCAATAAAAAAGGTAATAAAGAAGAAATATTACAAGAATTTATCGCAAATATTCAAAAGAAATATTGTATTTTAATTTCAGCAACACCTATTAGAAATGACTTATCAGATATCTTTAATTTATTATATATGGTAGATAAAAATAGATTAGGTGATAATAAAGAAATGGCTGAGGCTAAATTCTATAATGCTTATTGTGGAGGTGCAAGAAGCTTATCAGAGATGGCTGAATCAAAAGAAGCATCTAAGAAATTTAGTAAGCTTAACGGATTAATTAATTCAATGTTTACAAGAAAAAGATTATACGATAAGGATGTAATTGAATCAATTAGACGTCATAGTGCGACTGAAGCTGAAATAGAACAAGCTAATTCATTTAATAGAGATGATTATGGTGGACAAGCATTTATTAAGCTTGTTAGTGCGATAAGAAAAGCACCTGAAATGAAAAAGATGAATGATGAAGAATTAAATAATTTCATTTTAAGATTTATATCTCCATTATTCCCTAAGAGAAATATATCTAATGAAGTATTAAAGGACGCATTTATAAATATGTCTGAATTAGTAGACCAATCTGTAAGGATTTGTACTAAGAGATTAGAATATCAAATGCGAATGAAATTAGAATTATTTAATGTTTATGATAAATTTATTGAAAATTATAGAATTATTTTGAAATCTGAAAGTGATAATGACCTATCAGATATCTATAAAAAAGCTATTGATACATGTGACTTATTATCATCATATATTAATAGAGGCTTACTTGCCTTTTATAGAGGATATCATGAATATTCAACTGTATTTATATCTGATTATATAGACTGGAGAAGACCAAGAAAGATGGGAGTATCTTTAGATATATTAAATGAAGATAATAAGATTGATATTTTAACATCCTTATTAACTATAAATGATGATAAATTTAAGAAATATGATATTTCTAAAAATGATTTATTATTCATTGAAACTGCTAAGACTTTAATATATGAAAGAAAGCCAGAGCTTAGAGCGAAGCTATATAAAAATATTAGAGATACTAAAAATATATTTAATAAATCAAGAAGAGTATATATGAATTTATATATGGCTGAAGAAGACAATTATAATTTATCTGATTTCATTCAATTTGGATATTTCCCTAAGGGTAATCTTGCAAATGAAATGAAAGATTATATAAAGGATTTATATTCTAAAGACTATAATTCCTTAAATTATGATGATAGAAGACTTGTAGATTCATATACAATAAATGGTTCTTTAAAAAAGGCTGATGTAGGAGATACATTTAAAGAATTAAATTATAATTGGTTTACTGAATTTACATCAGAAAATGAAAATTGGAATTCATTATATTTTATAGATAAAACAATGGTTGCAGGAACTGACTTTAACGCAGCTAACCTATTAATTATTGGTCAATTAGATAAACAAAATGGTGATTACCTAGATCCACTTGAATTAGAACAATTAATTGGTAGAATCTCAAGAATGGGTCAAACTGAAACATGCTTAGTATTAACTTGTCTTACAAGTGATAATACAGATCATGAATTCAATAAGGAATATTATAATATTTTAACTGATGAATTAGGATTTGACCTATATGGTGTATGTCAAACTGAGGTTGATTTCGTAATGCCTGTAATTATGGCAGTATCTAAAAAATTATTCTCAAAAGAAGCATCATATATAAATGGTAGTTCTAATATAGATGAAAATAACAAAGATTTTGTTGCGGTATACCATGATTCATATATTGATTTTAATGCTAATAGATTCCCAGATATAGTAAAATATGCAATTGATAATAATGATAAGATTGATGTTTATTATAATAGTAATAAGCTAAAGCCACTTGATGCCTTAAAAGAAATGATTAGATTATATTCTAAGGTATTAAGAAATGATGTAAAAGATTTTGAGTAGGACGTGATTAATATGAATTTAGAATTTAATAAAGATTTAATTAATTACGCTTTAAATATAGGTATATTAGAGAAAAATGAAAATGATATTTATATATTAAATGATAAAGAATATCATTATGATTTTTCTTTAGAGGATGAATCTTTAATAAAGGATTTAAGAATGAATTTACCAATTACAGAAGTAATTGATTTAGTTAAAGAAGCGATATCTTTAAATATTGTTACTGATATAAGTGGTGAAAATAAATTAAAGGATTTCTTATCCTTAGATAATTATATAGATATCGTTAATGAGAATTATTTCTTATTTAAAATAAATAGTGAATCATTTGATGATACTATATATAAGGTTACATTTGATAAGCGTAAGCATGATATTAAAAGAAAAATTGAATATGCAAGCCGTACATCTCAATTTGTTGATACATTAATGAAGCGTATAATGGCTAAATATAATATCTTATTAGTTAGAAAGGCAGATTTCAAAACTGATAAATATCCTATATTAAAGGAATCTAATTATTATGATTCAAAATTTAGTCATATTATTGATACTGAAAGTGAAACAGATACAATTCAAAATGAGATAAAGGTTATGGTTAATTATAAGGATAATTTTAATAACCAAACATTATCTGAAAATGTAATTGATGATATTTTTATTTCTTTATCTAAAAATGAAATATCATATGGCTTTTATAATATAGGCCAAAGTGAAGCAGAGCCTGTATATGATGCAATTAACGAAAATGTTGATTTAGAAGATATTGATTCTTTATTAAGAATTAGAAATTTAATTTCAGACCCTGAGGTTAAATTCAATATTTTTGAAACACTAAGGGCTAATAAAAATACAAATTTAGCTAAATTGATTTCATCAAGAGAAGAAAATTTATATGAAACTAAATCATTAGAACCTAAAATTGAATTTACAGTCACTCCACTTTCAATTTATTGTAACCACATTGTTGAGAAAAAATGTGTATATGAAATAACTAGTAAAAATCCCTATTATAAGGATTATCCATTATTATATGAAATTACTTATAACCCAGCAAATTTATCTGATATTTCATTTGATGTAGATATAGATGGAATTTTAGAGCGTGTTAAAAACGATGATATTATTTTAGCATTTGATGATGCACCTATAAATGGTCCTGTAACACCTAGAATGACTATTGAAAGATGTGCTGTAATGCTATATGGATTTAATGAAAGATTTAATAATGATATTTATAAGGACGTATATTTCTTAAAGGATTCATTAGTAAAATTAATTAATAATAAGGTTGAACCATTTGATGGTAATTTAGATGATAATACATACCTAAAGAGCCAAATTGTAAAAGGTGAAATTACAGGTAATTATTATTATATTGGTGATGCGATTAAATTAAATTCAAATGATATTTTAGGTGCTGCTGTATTAGATGATTCTAAAGATCACTATGTATCTAAAGAATACGCAAGAGAATGCCCTATATGTCATCATAAATTTGGTGCGACAAATGAAGTTTGGAAAATGTATACAGATTCGCATCTAATTGTAAATATGGATTCAAATAAATCTTGTTGTGATTATTGTGCAAAAGAAGAGGATAATCAAAAATACAATGATGGCTTATCTATTTTATATTCAAAGGGTCAAAAGAAATATTTCTTAGATAACATTAATAATATTAGATGTACTGATAGATGTATATCATGTGAAAACAAAGAGGATTCTATATTATTTGTAGATTTAAATATGAAAACTCATCTACCTGATATGTGTATATCATGTAGAAGATATTATTGTCCTACACATATAGATTCAAAAACACATATTTGTGTTAATTGTTCTAAAAATGTAGCCTCAAAGGATATAAAGGAATTAAATCCTAAGCTACAAGTATTAGCTAGAATGAATATTCAAGCTAAAGATATGTTTAAAAAGAAATTATCATTTTATTTTAATGAGGAATGGAATTCTTTATGGATTTATTCTGAGGCAAAGAATAAATTAACTACATATTATTTAATTACAGATGATAATAAAAAATTTATGCATCTAGAAAAGGTATTTAAGATAAAGAGGTGATAATATGGTTTTATATGATAATTTAGATAATTCTATAAAGCAAAGAAAACAAAAACTTAATAATAGCCATATTAGAAACTTAAAGATTATGAATGTCTTAAATTTACTTGTAATGCTATTTCTAATAGTAATAGATGTATTTTTATTAATAAAAGGTATTTTTACAGGAATGCCTAATTCATGTAGAGTTTTATTAATAATCTTTTTAGTAGCTCAAATAGGATCTTTAGTTATATTTTTAATTAAAAGATTTGCAAGAGCTAGTATGGTTACAAAGGTAGGAATAATGATAATATGCTTCTTGCCAATTATTCCATATTTTATATATTTATCAATTGGTAATAATTTATATATTGCATGTCTATTAGCAAGAATTATAGGCTTGGTAGCACTTGCAATGCTATTATTTAATACTAAAACAACAAATGATAAAAAGACTTTTGGAGTTAAAGGTATACCTCTTGCAATAGCTTCAATATTTGCACTTGTTGTAATAATCAATATTTTAATATCAACTACTAATAGAAAAATTATTTATTCATATGATAAATTATATGATGGTTATGTAGTAAGTGATGTATTAGCAGGAAAAGGAAATGTTGAAATAAAAAATGATACAGTAGCTATTTCAGCTAATTCGCTAAAGAATGTAAATGGAAATTTAGTTATTCCTAAGAATGTTAAATATATTGCAGAAGATGCGTTCTTAAATTCTAATATAACTTCATTAACTATCTATTCAGATAATATTGAGCTTATGGATGCAGTTAATAATTCAAATATTGATGAAATATATTTAGAATCAGATAACGCAAAAATAGATATAGAAAAATTAGATAAAAATATAGATATTATTTGTGATAGACAAGCTGTAGATAAATATAGAAGTACATATAGAAAATATGATTATCTATTTGTACCTAAGGTTAATGAAAATGAATATTATGTATGCTATAATGGTACAACCTTACCAGTATATATTTATACAAAGCCTGAATCTTTAAATGAACCAAGTAAGGATTCACTACCTAATATGGTTGACGGAAAGAAAGTATTATATGATGGATATTATATTTCAGGTAAAGAAATAGATTTCCCATATAATGTTAATTCTAATACTAAAATAACATGTTATTATAGCTATATTTATAATATAACTTATGATTTCTCAGGCTGTGAAGATTCATATGATTTACCTGATGTTTATTATGATAAATTAGGTAAGATTGAATTACCTATATTAAGTCAAGATGGATATCAATTTAAGGGTTGGTATAATGTAGATGAATATGGAAATTATACTAAAGAATTCAAATCATTAGATAAAACTATTAATTCTGATATTAATTTGAAAGCTAAGTTCTTAAAGGAATTTACAGTTAAATATAATACAATATTAGATAATGCAACAATTGATGGAGAAAAAGAAGTAATTTATACTGAAGAAGATGTTATTGAATTAAAGACTCCAACAATTGAAGGCTTTACATTTGATGGTTGGTATTTAGATTCAACATGCAATGTAGAAGCAACTACTTATTTAAATAAAGATACTACATTATATGCTAAATGGAATATTAATAAAAATGTTATGTTATCACCTGATATTGATAAGACATTTGATAATCAAGAATCTAATGTAAGCTTTAATGTAATTTCTTTAATTAATGATGTTTCAATTAATTATACAATTTATGATATTGATAATAATTTAATTACACAAGATAATAATTTCAATGTTATAAATGCTTCAGATTCAAATAAATATTATGCAATTGTAACATTAAATTATAATGATATTATAATAGAAGAATATAAGACAAATTATATTGATGTTAATATTAATAAAGCAAAATATGATATGTCTAATATCAGCATAACAGATACATCTATTACATATGATGGTAGTATTCATAAACCAAAGGTATCAGGATTACCTAGAGGTATTGATAATATTACAATCACATATAATTTTTCTGATGGTATTAAAGATGTCGGTACAAAAGAATTAGTATGTCATTTTGATACTTTATCTGAAAATTATGAAATACCAGAGGATATAAAGGCAAAAATAACAATTACTCCAAGAAAGGTTACAATTAATTGGTCTTCAGTATTAGAATTTGAATATGATGGTCAAATGAAATTCCCTTCATATCAATTAGATAATGTATTACCTAGTGATATTGAATATATTAAATGTAACGAAAAAGGTAGAGCTAATGGTGTTGGTGAATATGAAGCTGAAATTACATCATTAGAAGGAGTAAGTGGAAATGTTTATAAAAATTATGTATTAGATACAGATTCTAATTTAAAGGTAAATTATAAGATAGTATCTAAGGTTAATATAATTGAAGGTATTACTGTAGCTGATGAGACTGTTGTATATGATGGATTACCACATAAACCAAAGGTTACAATTATTCCATCAGGAATAGAGGCAATCTATTCTATAGAGCCAGTTAATGTAGGTACATATACTGTAATAGTAACATTTAAATATACTAATAATGAAAATGAAAATATTGGTAATGAATATAAGGCAACAGTGTCAATTACACAACGTGAAATTGATTTAGAATGGAAATTTGATACAGGTGAAATTGATACAATTGTATTTGATGGTAAGATTCATGTTCCTAATTATGAAATTAAAAATATAGTTGGAAACGATACAATATCATTAAATTATTCAAGTATTAAGTCTGTTAATGCAGGAAACTATACAATTGATTACCAATCAATAGAAGGTATAGATAAGGATAATTATAAATTACCAAAGAATACTAAATATGAATATACTATAACTCCTAAGGCTATTACTATTGATTTAGATAGTCTTGGATTTGAGTGTCCTGAACCTTATAAATATAATGGTAAGAATCAATATCCTCAAATTGATAAGGATAAATTACCTGATAACGTAGCTGTAAATTATGAAGGCTATGGTAAGGATGCAGGTACATATACTGTAACTGCAATATTCAGTATTAATTCTAATAACTATGTAATTGATAAAAATACAAGATCAATGAAAACAGAAGTTGTTATTGAACCAATAGTTGCTGAAATTAGATGGGGTCAAACTTCATTTATTCATGATTTTGAAGAGCATATTCCTACAGCAACATTAAATAATTTATTAAGTGGTGATAAGTGTAATGTTACAATCACTAGTGATAGATTAGCAATAGATGTAGGAAATTATGTAGCAACTATTTTAGCATTAGATAATTCAAATTATGTATTACCTAAGGATTCAAGCTTAATTGAAAAGGAATTTACAATTGAACAACAAATCTATAATTTCAAATACATATTTGATGATGTAACAGTTGAATATGATGGAAACTACCATTCTCCTGAGGTAAAGATTATTGGTGATGATCAACCATCTTGGTTAAAGATTACATATTCATCTGAAGGTATTAAAGATGCAGGAGTTATGACTGTAAGTGCAACATTTGAATCTACAGATCCAACATATGAGGTACCTCAAGATCCTATTACTGCAACAATAACTATAACTGCAAGAGAAGCAGAAATTGTATTTGATTTAAGTGAAAATATTTATACAGGAAAAGCTATTTATCCTGAAGCTAGAGTTTCAAATTTAGTAGATGGCGATGAATTAAATGTAATATTAAATTCTGGAATTAATAATATTAATGTCGGAAATTATGTAGTTTACGCAATTGAAATTGAAGGCAATAATAATTATAAGATTTCAAATCCTGTTGCATATTCTTATGAAATCAAGAAGGCAACATATGATGTTTCTAATCTAGTATTTAGAAGTGAAACATACGAATATGATGGATATCCTCATAGACCATCAATTATAGCTAAGGATGAATCAATTGGTACAACTATTAAGGGTGCTGATGGATTTATTGTAACTGTATCTTATACAGAAGGTTTAATAAATGTTGGTACTAAGCTAATAACTGCAACATTTACTGCCTCTGAAAATTATAATAATATTCCTTCAATGACTGCAACTGTAACAATTACTCCTAAGGAAGTAGATTTAAAATGGAATGGTCAAACATTCACATATACAGGTTCAATTATTAAGCCTGAATGTATCTTATCTGGATTAGTATTAAATGATACATGTGGATTTACAGTTAACGCACAAGGTGTTAATGTTGGAAAATATACTGCAACAGTATCTAATTTAACTAATGCAAATTATAAGCTTCCTTTAAATGCAACATATGAATACGAAATTGTTAAAGCAACTATTAATTTAGATGTTGAATTCAAAGAAACTACAAAGGTTTATGATTCTACACCATTATATCCTGAAATTGTTGGTACAATTCCTGAAAATGTTGAAGTATCATATGAGGGATTATCAAGTGATGCAGGTACTCATTTTGTTAAGATTAATTTTACAGTTAGTGATAATTATCATGAAATTCAATCAAGAACTGTTGAAGTTATTATATTACAAAGAGAAATATCTGTTAATTGGACTAACCTAGAAGCAGTATATACTGGTAATTTATCTTTTCCAAGCTATGAATTAACAAATATTATTTCTGGCGATGAATGTACATTAACTATTAGTGGCGCAGGAATTAATGTTGGTGAATATGATATTACAGTTGTTGGCTTAAGTAATAATAATTATGTTTTAGATTCATATGATGATGTAACTTATAGAATTATAAGAGCTGAATATGATATGTCAGGTATTACATTTAACGATGCAGAATTAGTATATAATGGCTTAATGCAAAAACCTGCATTATTAGGAAGCTTACCATCAGGTGTAACAGTTTCTTATAGTGATGGTGCAACAAATGTTAGTGATGGTATAGTTACTGTTACTGCATCATTTACATCAACAGATGATAACTATAATAATCCTAAGCCAATGAAAGCTACTATTAAGATTGTAGAAAAAGAAATTAGTGCAGTATGGTCTAATATTACTGTTCCATATGATGGATTAAAGCATAGTCCACAAGCTGTATTACAAGGATTAATTTCTAACGATACTTGTACTCCAACAATATCTGGTTATGGAATTAATGCTGATGAATATGAATGTGAAATCGTATTATTAAGTAATACTAATTACGTTGTAAGCGATGCAACTAAATATCAAATATTAACAATCACAAAGATTGATTATGATATGGATGATATTAAGTTTGTTGATCAAGAATTTGTTTATGATGGCACTTCACATCAAGCCTCTTTAAATGGTAATTTAGCATCTGTTATAGGTCTTGATAATACATCACCTGAAATAGATGAAATTAAAGGTGTAGCAACTAATGTTAGTGATGGTAAGGTATTATGTCAAGTAACATTTAAGAGTACATCAAATAACTATAACGCACCAAGTAGCATGTCATGTTATATTAGTATTACTCCAATTGTCCTTGATTTATCTATTACTCTTGATACAGATTCAAGTGTTAGTGCATCAACTCAATCATGGAATAATTGTTATAGCATATCAGCTACATATGATGGAAAAGAACATACTGTAAATATTGAATATGATAAAGATTCAATAGTAAGTAATGATATTCCAAGCTTTAGCATAAATGGTACATTTAAGAATTATAATAGTGGCAATGCATATGAATTTGATATTTTATCAGATAATCTAAATTATTTACCTGCATATAGTAAGCTTCGTGCATATATCACTCAATTAAATGCTGGTTATTGGTGGGGTAATGGATTAACTCCTGGTGGCTGGTGGCCATATGATGTTAGTGTATTAACTGAAGATGTTGTAAAAGTATATATTCATACTGAATTAGAATTAGAAGTTGAAACAACAACTCCTACAGTTTATGGTAGCTATAAGATTACTTATAGATCTAAGAGTGAAAATGTTATTATTTCTAATCCAAGTCAATCAAGTCAAACATATGATGTCGAATTATCTAAAGATAGCTTAAATGCATTAATTGATTATTATGATTCTAATAATGATGGTTTAATTACTGATTATCCTGAGCTTGCAAGAATTGAATCTTTATATAATGAATTAGGTGAGTCAATCCCTGAAATTGAAACAATAATTAAAGATTCATATGCAAAGTATATGGAATCAGCAGAAATAGTAGAATTTAAGAAGGTTAGCGGTAATGTAACTGCCACATCAGATTACTGTACATCTCTAACTGGTTCTATGAAAGATGGTATTGAAGCTAAGACATATTATGGCCATGAATTTGAAACAGCATTAAAGATGGAATCATCTACTAATATTGTTTTAGATTTAGAAAATAGTGGCATAACATATATTATAATGATTACTGATTCAGTAAGTAAGAGAATAAGAATTAATAGTCAAACATTTACTACAAATTCTGATGGAACATTAAAACTTAAGTTTAATGGTGATCCTACAAAATTGACAATCACTAAATATGATGTATTAAATTTATATGGTATTATTCTTTTATAAAAAATGAAATTATCCCGACAATTTTGTCGGGATATTTCTATTTTTTTCTATTAAATAGTATTATAATAATAGTTAGTATAAAGGGGAGAATAATATGGCAAATATACTTGATTTAACTATTAAAAAAGTTTTAAGAGTAGCTAGAGCATTATCAATTTTAAGAACGTTAGCATATTTAGTTGGTGGAATATTAATATTAGTATTAAACGAAAAAATAGAAGATTATATTTATTTAATTGTAGGTATTGATTTAATGCTTGTTGCCTCATTTGAGTTAATGAAAGAAATAGTAGATAGAGGCTATAAAGAATCACATAACCATATAGGTAGTGCCGTATTTACAATAGTTGTTGGTATTTTAATATTGACATTATTTCATAAAAACGTTTATAAGGTTAGCGTAATGTGGGCAGTAGCAACCTTAGTTAATTCAACAATGGAAATTAATGAAGGATTACATGAAATACATGAAAGAAAAGCCTTCTCAATTATTAATCTATCATTCGCTATTGCAGAAATAGTATTTTCAATATTACTTTTAATAGAACCAGAAGAAAATGCAGAGCATTTCTTGACTCATATTTATTTACTAGGTGTAGGCTTCTTATTATCATCAAGTGAAGCATTAATCAGTGTTTTCTCTCCATTCTTAGTAAAATTACCAGTGGTAAATTATATTCCTGGAATTAAAAAGATTGCCGAAGAAAGAGAAGAAGAAATTGAAATTTCTAAAGAAAATAGAAGAATTGAACAAGAATTAAAAGAATACGATAAGATAACTAAAGAACATGAAGACATTTAAAAAATCCTGATTTTTCTCAGGATTTTTTATTTTCTAATCTATATTGAAGTGGTGACTTATTAAAATATTTTTAAATGCATATGAAAAATGTTCTGGTGTTGAATATCCTAATTCCTCATATAGCTTTGATATTTTAATATCTGAATATATTAGCTTATTAGATGCATAATTCATTTTAGCTTCAGTTTTTAATTCGTTAAATGATTTATTATAGTTTTTTAATAGATATCTTTGTAATTCTCTAATACTTAGATGTAATCTATTTGCAAGATTATGAATTGTTATTTTACTAAATTCTTTAGTAATAATTGACTCTATTTCATATTGTAAGCTTTCAGTATCCCAATGTGATATTCTTTTACCACTTATTTTTTCATTTCTTAATATCTTTACAATTATTTTTTTAAAGATAGATACAACTATTTCATTATATCCAAAATTTAAATTTTTAAGCTCATAATGTAATTCATCAAAATCATTAATTAATCTACCATAATCATTTCCAATAAAATATTTATCTAAAAGAGGAGTATATTCTTTAAAGCCTGTCTTATCATCAATTAATAAATAAATAGAAAAAATATTAATATTAGTAGAAGGGATTATTGAATAAGATACAAATTCAGGAATAACTATATATGTACCTTCCTTTATTTTGTATTCTTTATTATTTATTACTGCAACTCCACTACCCGATCTTATATAATTGATTTCTAATGTTTTCATTCCATGATAGGTTGATGGTAAAACCTCATCAATTGTTTTATAGCTAAAATTAGCTAAGGTGAAAAAGATTTTAGCCATCATAAATTTAATAGATTCTTTTGAATTAAACATAATATAACCTAGAATAATTATATTAACTTTAATATAATGTTTAATAATAATAAAATATATCATATATTATTTTTTATTTTTTTGAGA
>CAMOUB010000031.1 GCA_946626345.1 uncultured Caryophanales bacterium
AAGGTGAGCTAGAATGATTTTATTAATAGATAATTATGATTCATTTTCATATAATTTATATCAATTAATTGGAACTATTAATCCTGATATAAAGGTTATAAGAAACGATGAATTAAGCGTAGATGAAATAAAAAAATTAAATCCTAGTCATATAGTTATATCTCCTGGTCCTGGATGCCCTAAGGATGCAGGTATTATAATTGATTTAGTTAAAGAAATTGATAATATTCCAATATTAGGTGTGTGCCTAGGTCATCAAGCAATATGTGAAGCTTTTGGTGCAAAAATAGTACATGCCCCAGAAATAATGCATGGTAAAAAAGATTTAATAAATATTAATAATAGTGTGGATTTATTTAATAGATTAGGAGATAAGATTGTTGCTGCAAGATATCATAGCTTAGTAGCAATAGATATTCCTGATACATTAGATATAATAGCTAAAACTAATGATGGACTTGTTATGGGTGTTAAACATAAGAATAAAAAAATATATGGTATTCAATTCCATCCTGAATCAATATTAACACCTGTTGGTAAAATAATTATTCAAAATTTCTTAAAGGAGAGTATATAAAAATGGAAATTAAAGATGTCTTATATAAAGTAGTAGATGGTAATGATTTAACAGAGGATGAAACATATTTCATGCTAGATAGAATTATGAAAGGTGAAATAGATGCTGCTCAAGCAGGTGCATTTTTAACAGCATTAAGAATTAAAGGTGAAACAATCACTGAAATAGCTGCAGCTGCAAAAGCAATGAGAGATAATGGTACATATCTAAAGGGATTTGAAAGTGCAATTGATATTGTAGGTACAGGTGGAGATAAATCTTCATCAATTAATATTTCATCTATTGCATCATTTATAGTAGCTGCTGCAGGTATAAAGGTTGCTAAACATGGAAATAGATCTGTTTCATCTAAATGTGGTGCTGCAGATTTATTTGAAGCTTTAGGAATTAATATTAAAACAACTCCAGAAAAAGGTGGAGAAATATTAGATAAAGTGGGAATGGTATTCTTATTTGCACAAGTATATCATAGTGCAATGAAAAACGCTGGTCCTATTAGAAAAGCTTTAGGATATAGAACAGTATTTAATATTTTAGGACCACTTACAAATCCTTGTCATACTGAAAATATTTTACTTGGTTCATATTCAAAGGAATTAGTACCAGTTATCGCAAGTGTTGCAAGAGAAGTTGGTATAAAAAATGCATTAATAGTTCATGGTGAGGATGGATTAGATGAGGTTACTCTAACAGGTAAAACTTATATGGCAGAATTAAGAAATGGTGTTATTTCAGAATTTGTATTTGATCCTAAATCTTATGGATTTGAATATTGTAATTTAGATGAGCTTGTTGGTGGTGAGCCATATATCAATAAAGAAATTGCACTTAAAATATTAAATAATGAAAATTCAAAAAGGAAAGATGCAGTTATCCTAAATGCAGGTCTTGCAATCTATATTGCAACTGATGGTATTTCTATTAAAAAGGGTATTGATATTGCAAGAGAAACACTAGCATCAGGAAAAGCACTTAGAAAGTTAAATGAATATATAGAGGAATCAAATAAATGATTTTAGATGATTTAGTAAACGCAGTAAAGAAAAGATATAAAGATAAAAAGGATAATCTAGATTATATTAAAGATTTAGCATCTAAAAGAAAATATAAAATGGTATCATTTTATGAAGCTATTGAAAAAAATGGAATGTCTTTTATATGTGAAATAAAAAAGGCATCACCATCAAAAGGTATTATTAGTGAAGATTTTAAATATAAAGAAATTGCTAAAGAATATAATAAAATAGCTGATGTAATATCTGTTTTAACAGAACCTACAAGATTTTTAGGTAGTGATAAAATATTAAGTGATGTTAAAGAATTAGTAGATATTCCTGTATTAAGAAAGGATTTTATCATTTATCCATATCAAATATATGAAGCAAAAGCTATTGGAGCTGATGCAATATTATTAATATGTGCTATATTAACTGAAGATGAAATTAAAAATTATATTGATATAGCCCACTCTATTGGTCTAGGATGCTTAGTTGAGGCTCATGATGAATTAGAAGTAAAGAAAGCCCTAAATGCTAATGCTAAAGTTATAGGTGTAAATAATCGTAATTTAAAGGATTTTACAGTAGATATGGCTAATTCAATTAAATTAAGAAAATTAGCTCCTAAATCAGTAAAATTCGTTAGTGAATCAGGAATTAAAACAAGAGATGATATTAAAAGATTAGAAGATAATGATGTTGATGCTGTTTTAATTGGTGAGACACTAATGAGATCAAGTGATAAGGTTAAAATGATTGAAGAATTAAAATATGGCAAAAATTAAAATTTGTGGTATTAGAAGAGATAAAGATATTGAAATTGTTAATAAATATAAGCCTGATTATATAGGATTTGTTTTTGCTAAAAGTAAAAGACATATATCTAATACAAACGCTAAAGTTTTAAGGGATAAATTAAAACCTGGAATAAAAGTTGTAGGTGTATTTAGAAATCAAAATATTGGATATATTGAAAAATGTTCAAGCATTATTGATGTTATTCAATTACATGGAAGTGAAGATGAAAATTATGTTATTGAACTTAAAAAAAGAATTCCTAATAAGACAATAATTAAGGCATATAAAAAAGATAAAAACGCAAGATATTTATTAGTTGATAGTATAAATCCAGGTAATGGAGAAAAAATAGATTGGAATAATTTAAAAAGAAATGATAAAAGATTATTCTTAGCTGGTGGTATAAATGCTAATAATATTGATGAAGCAATCAAATTAAATCCATATTGTATTGATGTATCAAGTGGTGCTGAAACAAAGGGATTTAAAGATGAAATAAAGATAAAAGAATTGATAGAAAAGGTGAGAAGTAATGGAAAAAGGTAGATATGGTGAATTTGGTGGACAATATGTACCAGAGACATTAATGAATGCAATTAAGGAATTAGAAGAAGCTTATGAAAAATATAGCAAGGATCCAGAATTCATTAATGAATTAAATGAATTATATAAAAATTATGCTGGTAGACCATCAATCTTATATTATGCTAAAAATATGACAGAAGATTTAGGTGGAGCTAAAATATATTTAAAAAGAGAAGACCTAAATCATACAGGATCTCATAAAATTAATAACTGTTTAGGATTATGCTTACTTGCTAAAAAAATGGGTAAGAAAAGAATAATTGCCGAAACAGGTGCAGGACAGCACGGCGTTGCAACAGCAACAGTTGCAGCTCTTTTAGGACTTGAATGTGAAATATTTATGGGAGAAGAGGATACTAAAAGACAAGCACTAAATGTATTTAGAATGAAGCTTTTAGGTGCTAAGGTAAATCCTGTAACAACTGGTTCAAAGGTATTAAAGGATGCAGTAAATGCTGCAATGAAAGAATGGACAAATAGAATGGATGATACATTATATGTATTAGGTTCTGTAATGGGACCACATCCATTCCCTATGATTGTTAGAGATTTCCAAAGAGTTATAAGTAAAGAAATTAAAGAACAAATCAATAAGGCTGAAGGTAGAAATCCTGATATGGTCATTGCCTGTGTTGGTGGTGGATCTAATGCAATGGGAGCATTTTATGAATTTATTCCTGATAAGGAAGTAGCACTTGTTGGATGTGAAGCAGCAGGAAAAGGTATTGATACAGCATTAACAGCCGCAACAATTAATACAGGTAGAGTTGGAGTATTCCATGGTATGAAATCATTATTCTGTCAAGATAGTGATGGACAAATAGCACCAGTATATTCAATATCTGCAGGACTTGATTATCCTGGTATTGGACCTGAGCATGCTAATTTATATAAAACAGGTAGAGCAAAATATGTACCTATTACTGATGATGAGGCTGTTAAAGCATTTATGTATTTATCTAAAATGGAAGGTATAATACCTGCAATTGAATCAGCTCATGCTGTAGCTTATGCTATAAAGATTGCAAAAACTATGCCAAAGGATAAAATTATTGTTATTAATATCTCAGGAAGAGGAGATAAAGATGTTGCACAAGTTGCAAGATATTTAGGGGAGGATTTACATGATTAATTTTAAAAATTATATCAAAGGTAATAAAGCATTTATTCCTTTTGTAACTGCAGGTGATCCTAACCTTGATGTTACATTGAAATTATTAAATGAATTAGTGAAAGCAGGATCTTCAATAATTGAAGTTGGTATACCTTTTTCAGATCCAATTGCTGAAGGAAATACAATATTAGAGGCAGATATTAGAGCGTTAAGTTCTGGTACTAAATTAGATGGAATTTTTAAAATGATTGAAGAATTTAGAAAGAATGAACCAGATTTTCCTTTAGTATTCATGACATATTTAAACCCAGTATTTTCTTATGGATATGATGAATTTTTCAAAAGATGTAAGTCACTTAAAATTGTAGGAATCATCATTCCTGATATGCCTTTTGAAGAAAAAGAAGAGGTAAGATGTGTTGCATCTAAATATGATGTTGCAACTATATCTTTAATTGCTCCTACATCAAAACAAAGAATTGAAATGATTGCTAAAGAGGCTGAAGGATTTTTATATTTAGTTTCATCTTTAGGTGTAACAGGTGTAAGAGATAATATTACAACAGATATTGATGGAATAGCTAAAGAAATTAAAAAATATACAGATATTCCTGTTTGTGTTGGTTTCGGTATTAAAAATCCTGAATCAGCTAAGAAGATGACAAATGTTGCAGATGGTGCAATAATAGGTTCTGCAATTGTTAATATTGTTAAGGAGAAAAAAGAAGATTCTCCTAAGGCAGTATATGAATTTGCAAAGTCAATTGTAGATGTTTTAAAGTAGTTACTATAAAGTAACTATTTTTTTTCGCTTGTTGAATATGATAATTATATTTGATATAATTATGAAGATAGGGGTGATTTAAGTGATTAAACTCATTATAGGTTTAATATTCTATGCTGGCTTTGGAGTATCAGGTTATTTTACTTATTACTTTTTTGCCGTAAAAAATGATACTATTTTGGGATTAGTGTTTGCAGCTGTAGCTATTTTATGTTTAGTATTAGCTATGATTGCGTCATTTATGTTCGTTAATAGAAAGACAAGAGCCCAATTGTCTGATTATCAATTACGTTTAAAGAAATGGTCTAATATTGCATATCATGCATCAAAGGCCGGAGATGAAGTATTTAATCAATTACCTATCGCTATTTTACTTTATGATGAATCTTATCAAATAAAGTGGTCAAATAATTACGCTAAAGTAATTTTTAATAATCAATTAAATGATGCACCACTTGATTCAATATCTAAAGATTTATTAGATGATGTAATTTTAAATAAAGAACAAATGCTTTTCAATTATAATGGTAAAGCATATGATGTAATTCATAATATTGAAAATGATATCTTATATTTCTTTGAAGTAACAGAAAGAGAAGAAATCAAAAAGCGTTATGATAATAGAATTACAGGTGTAGGAATTATTGAATTAGATAATCTAGAAGAAAGCTTAAAGAGATTTGATATGCAAGAAAAAGCAAATGTCCGTGGCCAAATTCTAGGTGAAGTATCAGACTGGATTTCTAAATATAATTGTTATTTACAATCAGTTACTGGTGATAGAATGATCATTATGATGGATAAAGAATCATTAAGTGAAATGATAGCTGACAAATTCAGTGTCTTATCAGCAGTAAGAGAAATATCACAAAAGAATAGATTAAAAGCAAGTATATCTATGGGTATTGCTTGTCACGATGTAAATTATGATGAGCTTGGAAGTATTGCTCAATCAGCTATCGAATTAGCTGAAAAGCGTGGTGGTGACCAAGTTGTTGTTAACGAAGAAGGAAAGAAGATTCAATTCTTCGGTGGAAATACTAACTCATTTGAAAAGAATACATTAGTAGAAGTTCGTATGCAAGCTATGAATTTAAAAGAAGCTGTTGAAGGAAGTTCTAACGTATTAGTAATGTGTCATAATTTTGCAGACTGTGATGCCTTAGGCTCAATGATTGGTGCTTTCCATATGGTTCAATCTAGTGGTAAAGATACTAAGATGGTATTTGATATCGATAGAGCAGATGTTACAGTAAGAAAAATATTTGGAAATATTAAGAATGATCCTACATTATTGGCACACTTTGTTACACTTGATGAAGCAATGGAATTATTAAAGCCTACAACTTTATTATTAGTAACAGATACACAATCTCCTAACCTAGCAATGTTTAAAGAATTATTATCTAAGGCAAAGAGATTATCTATTATCGACCACCATAGAGCTGGCGATGATGGATGGAAGGATTATTTATCATATTATGTTGAATCAAGTGCATCATCTGCAGTTGAATTAGTTTCTGAAATGTTTATGTTCTATAATCCTGATATTACAGTATCTTCACTTGAAGCATCAATAATGTTATCTGGTATTATCGTTGATACAAACAATTTCACAATGCGTGCAGGTACAAGAACGTTTGAAGCAGCTGCTACACTTCGTAGTATGGGTGCTGATATGATTTATGTTAGAAAGCTATTACAAGAACCACTTGATAGTGAGAAATTCATTGCAGAAGCATTAACTGATGCTGAAATTTATGGTGAAAAATTCGGTATCGTTAAATTAGATGAGAAAAAGCTTATTTCAGACCGTACATTACTTGCCAAAATATCTGATAGATTATTAACAATTAATGGTGTTCAAGCTTCATTTACAATTGGTAGAATTGATGAAAACACAGTTGGTGTTTCAGCAAGAAGCTTAGGAAACAATATTAATGTACAAACTATTATGGAATCTATGGGTGGTGGTGGTCACTTTAATAGTGCTGCTGTACAAATTAAAAACAAAGAAAATGAAAAGACAGTTTCAATTAAATCTGTAAGTGATCAATTAGTTGAGATCTTAAGACTTGAATATGTTGAAGGAGGCGGAACTGTTATGAAAGTAATTTTAACACAAGACGTTAAGGGTAAAGGTAAGAAAGATGATATCATCGATGTTGCTGCAGGATATGCAAATTATCTAATCGCTAATAAGATGGCTTTAGCAGCATCTGAAGAAAACCTACAAATCTTTGAAAAACAAAAAGAAAATAAGAGAAAAGAACAAGAGAATAAGAGAAAACTTCTTCTTAAATTACGTGATGAAATCAATGGTAAATCAATCTTAATTAAATTAAAGGTTGGTACAGGTGGAAAGAATTTTGGTCATATTACAACAAAGCTTGTATGTGATGAATTCGAAGCACAAACTGGTATCCATTTAGATAGAAAGAAAGTTGAATTACCAGGAGATATTAATTCAATTGGTATATTTACAGTATCAGTAAAGATTGATACAGATATTATTGCTAACTTTGAAGTAAAAGTTGAAGAAAAGAAATAGAGGAGTGGTTATATGAATGCACCTATTAAGGTTCCATCTGAACTAGAAGCAGAAAAGGCAATATTAGGCGGCATTTTTATGGACCAAGATGTATTAATATTTTCTATTGATATGTTAGGTCCTGAAGACTTTTATGACTCTAAACATAAAATTATCTATAAAGCTATGGTAGAATTATCAGCAGAACATAAGACAGTTGACCCAACAACTGTCTTAAGTTATCTAGATTCAGCAAATCAGCTTGAACAAGCCGGTGGTGCAATTTATATAACTAGCTTAGCTGAGCATGTATATTCTATAGATAATATGGAGTCATATGCCGAATTAATATTAGATGCATCTTTTAGAAGAAAAGCAATTGAAAAGTTTAATACCTTATCACAAGAAGGATATAATACAAATGTTTCTGCTGAAGATTACCTAGAGGTAGTAGAAAAAACTATTTTTGATCTTCAACAAAATAAAAGAACAACTGCTTTTAGAAGAATAAATGATGTAGCTAAAAGAGTATTAGATGAAACTACTAAAAATGCAACAAAAAATACAGAAATAATTGGTCTTGATACAGGCTTTGGTAGCTTAAATAAATATACACAAGGGTTCCAAAAGGGTGCATTAATCATATTAGCTGCACGTCCTGCTATGGGTAAGTCTGCGTTCGCATTAAATCTTGCATATAATGTTGCAGTTTTAAATGATAATGGACATGCTAGAGTTGCTGTATTTAACCTAGAAATGTCAGATGAGCAATTAGTTGAAAGAATGATTGCTGCAAAGAGTCAGATTAAATTAAAAAATATTAAAAGTGGTAAAATCCAACAATCTGAATGGATTAGATTTAATACTGCAGTAAATGATTTATCTGAATTAAATATCTATTTTGATGATGCATCTGATACAACAATATCATCAATTAGATCAAAATGTAGAAAATTAAAATCTGAAGATGGACTTGATATGATTGTAATTGATTACCTACAATTAATAGCAAGTGATAAAGCATCTTCAAGAGATAGTGAATTTGATAAGGTAACTAAAATATCAAGAAGCTTAAAGCTACTTGCTCGTGAGCTTGAGGTTCCTGTTATTGCGTTATCACAATTATCAAGAAGTGTTGAACAAAGAGAAGATAAACACCCAGGTATGGCAGACTTACGTTCATCAGGTTCTATTGAGCAGGATGCCGATATCGTAATGTTCTTATACCGTGATGAATATTATAATAAGGCTTCAGAAAGAAAGGGTGAGGCAGATTTAATTATTGCCAAAAACCGTTCTGGTTCTACAACTGAGGCTGATGGTGTTCCTTTTATGTTCCAAGGTGAATACCAAAAATTTAGAGAGAAGAAAGAGGATTAATAACTATGCTTGATAGATTAAAGCTAATGGAAGCTAGATATAATGAAATAAATGAATTATTATCTAGTCCTGATATAGCAAGTGATGTTAAGAAATTAACAGAACTTTCAAAAGAGCAAAAGTCTCTTGAAAAGGTTGTAACACTTTTTCATGAGCAACAAAAATTAGAAGCATCTATTCCTGATTTAAGAGAAATGAAAAAATCAGATGATGCCGAAATAGCTATGATGGCTGAAGAAGAACTTAAAGAAACTGAAACTAGATTAGAAGAATTAGCTGAAGAAATTAAAATTTTATTATTACCAAAGGATGCCAATGATGAAAGAAACGTTGTTGTTGAAATCAAGGGTGCCGTTGGTGGTGATGAGGCAAATATCTTTGCCGGAGATTTATTTAGAATGTATCAACATTATGCTGAATCAAAGGGATGGAAAATCCAAATTGATGATGCAACTCCAGGCGCTGCTGGTGGATATTCAAATATTTCATTCTCTATCTCAGGAGAAATGGTTTATTCATTTATGAAATATGAATCAGGTGGACATAGAGTTCAAAGAATTCCAGTAACTGAGTCAAATGGTAGAATTCAAACATCAATCGCTACTGTATTAGTTTCACCAGAAGCTACAGACGATGATGATATCGAATTAGCTGAAAAAGACTTAAGAATCGATACATTCTGTTCATCAGGACCTGGTGGACAAGGTGTTAATACAACATATTCTGCAGTACGTGTAACATATATCCCAACTGGTGATTTCGTTGCATGTCAAATTGCAAGAAGCCAACATGAAAATAAAGCAACAGCCTTAAGATTATTAAAAACTAAGATAAAAGCTAAAAGAGATGCTGAAAGAGAAGAAAAGGAAGGCGCAATGCGTCAATCTTTAGTTGGTTCTGGTGAAAGAGCAGAAAAGATTAGAACATACAATTATCCTCAAAATAGAGTAACTGATCATAGAATTGGATTTACTATTAATAGATTAGATGCAATTATTGAGGGAAAATTAGATTTAGTTATTCAAGAATTAATCAATGAGGATCAAAAGCGTAAGCTTTCTAATGAAGAATCAGTAAGATTATAATAATTTAGCTCCTCTTTTGAGGAGCTTTAAATTTATGGAGATTCTATGAAAAATAAGATTATAGGATTATCTATAGGAATATTTGTTTCCTTAGTGATAGTTATTATAATATCAATATTAGTTTCTAATAGTGGTGGTGCACCACTTAATATAGATATAGCTATAAGAGATTTTTTTTATTCTATTAGAGGAGAAAAAAATGGCATTATTTATTATCTATTTAGAATAATAACTGATTTTGGATATATTTATGCAGCAATAATCACAATAATTATAGTTCTTATATTAACTAGAGGTAATAATAAAACAGTAGCTTATATATTAGGTATATTATTGATGATTTTAATAAATTACGTTATTAAAGATATATATAGCCGTGAAAGACCATTAAAGGGATATAGATGGATGGTAGAAACTGATACTAGCTATCCATCAGGTCATTCAACAACAATAGGCTTTATAGGAACATATTTCATATTCCTTTTTTATGATTCTAATTATAAAAAGGTATTTAAAATAATATGTTATGTAACATCAGGTTTATTAATGCTATTAGTACCTATTTCAAGATTAGTATTAGGAATGCATTATTTTACTGATATATTATCAGGCTTATCTTGTGGTATTTTAGTTGGCTTATTAATGGTATTATTTACAATATTTTTAAAGAAAATAGGAGTATTAGAAAAACCATTATTCGATATGATTGTTGATTATTTTAAAAATAAAAAGAATAAAGATATAGAATAATTTATGGGGGTGGTAAAATGAAGAAAAAATTAATAATATTATTTAATATATTTATCTCTTTTGCCACACTTACAGCTTGTAACTTTATTAAAGCGAATAAGACAAATTATATGAGTATTAATATAATGGTTTTTGATACAATGGTTGACATTAAAATAAATAATAAATACCCAAACACTCATTTAAAAAATATAGCTGATATTTATAGAAAAATTGACCGCTATGCAGATAATTTTAGATCTTATGATGGTATGAGTGTCTATGATTTAAATGTAGAAAGAGAAATACCTTCATCAGATATTTTAAAATCTCTAATTCAAGCTTCTATTGAATTAAAAGAAAAAACGAATGGATATTTTAATCCTTTTATAGGTAGACTTGCCGATAAATGGAAAGAAATAGTCAAAGATATTAAAGATTTTGAAGATAAAAAATTATCTAAAGATGAAATAAATTCAAAATTAGAATTAATGAATAGTAGCATAGATTCAGAATTAGAAATAATGAATAATAGCTATATTGAATTTAGTGATGATAAAATTAAAATTGTTGGTGATGCTAACCTAGATTTAGGTGGAATCGCAAAAGGGTATGCTACTGAGCTTGCACATCAATATCTAATTGATAATGAGATAGATGATTATTTAATTGATGCCGGAAATAGTAATATATTATTAGGTAATAGAGATAAAGGATATAATGTAGGACTTTCTAAACCTTATTCAGATTCTTATTATAAATCTTTAAATCTAACTGATAAATCAATAGGTACATCATCACCAAAATATCAAGGAAGCGAATTTAATGATTTTAGATATCATCATTTAATATCTCCATATACAGGTCTTCCTGTTAATAATTATTCATCAGTAACAGTAATATGTGATAATAGTACATACGCAGATGTTTTTTCTACAGCTATTTTTACTATGGATATAGATACTGCAAAAGAATTTGCTAAAGATAATAATATAGGTATTTTATTATGTAGCGATAATGAAATCATTTATGAAAAGGTGGATACAGAAAGTGAAGAAGTTTAAGTTTGATATTATTCTTATTTCTGTATTAATAATTGGATTAGTATCATGGCTAGTATTTTGGGCTATTTCAGGTTCAAATGTTAATAAAAAAGCTATTGTAGAATATAATAATGAAGAAATTTTAGAGATTGATTTAAATGTTGATCAAGAAATAAGATTACATGAATTAAAAAATGGCGAAACCCTAAAATATGAAATGCTAATAGTAGTTAAAAAGGGTTATATTTTTGTTAAAGAAAATGATTGTCCTAATCATGATTGTATAAAAGAAGGTAAAAAGAATAAAATCGGGGATACAATTATTTGCCTTCCTAATAGAATATTAATAAGGATAGTTAAAGCATGAATCAAAAATTAAAAAGATTAATGATTATTGCGATGATGTTATCACTTGCAATAATAGTAAATTATATGGAAACATTTATCCCCGTATTTGTTCCTGGAGTAAGACTTGGTCTTGCTAATGTTATTATATTAATAATGTTATATGAATTTAATTTCTATGAAACCTTTATAGTAGATTTACTTAGAATATTTATTGTATCTTTAATTAGAGGAACATTTTTAGCTCCTGTATTCTTTATGTCATTAAGTGGAGGAATGCTAAGCTTATTTGGAATGTTTATCTTATCTAAGGCTAAGATTTTTAGTGCTATAGGTGTATCATCATTTGGAGCTATATTACATACACTTGGCCAAATATTAGCACTTATAATTATAGTTAGTAATTATAATGTTATTAATTATGTTCCTATTATAGGATTGTTATCAGTTTTAACTGGCATTTTATCAGGATTAATAGCACATGTTTATTTGATTAGAAGCATTACATACAACTATGTTCTTGTTAATACAAAGTATAAAGAAAAGTATGCAAAACCAAAAGAAATAATTGATGAAAATGCAACTCAATAAATTCTTTACATTTTAGTAGAATGTTGTATAATTTTAATGTATGAAAGGTTGGTATTTATTATGAAATACACTAAAGAAGATATTCGTAAAATTTGTGATGAACAAAACATAAAATATATCCGTATGATGTTTACAGATATGGATGGTATTTTAAAAAATGTAGAAATTCCTGCAGATAGATTAGAAGATGCTATGAGCAATTCAATTATGTTCGATGGTTCATCAATTGAAGGATTTGCCAGAGTTTATGAGGCAGATATGTTTTTACATCCTGATTTAGATACCTTCTTAGTATTATCATGGGAAGATTCTCATTATGGTAAAGCTGCAAGATTCATCTGTGATGTATATAAACCAGGTGCAAATGGAGAGCATGTACCATTTGAAGGAGACCCAAGAGGTGTATTAAAGAGAAATGTAGAATATATGAGGAGCTTAGGCTTTAAGGCATTTAATTGTGGAGTTGAGCCTGAATTCTTCTTATTTAAATTAGATGAAGAAGGAAAGCCTTCTTTAAAATTCAACGATAAGGGAGATTATTTTGACCTAGCTCCTATTGATAGTGCAGTAGACTGTAGACGTGATATTGTATTAGAATTACAAAAGATTGGATTTAAGGTAGAAGCATCTCACCATGAGGCTGCCCCAGGACAACATGAAATTGATTTCAAATATGATAGTGCAGTTGAAGCATGTGATAATGTTCAAACATTTAAATTAGTAGTTAAGAATGTTGCAAGACGTCATGGCTTACATGCTACATTTATGCCAAAGCCAGTTGCTGGTATTAATGGTTCAGGTATGCATGTTAACTGTTCATTATTATCACAAGATAACAAAAATGCATTCTATGATCCAACTACAGAAAATAAATTATCACAATTAGCTCTAGATTGGATTGATGGTATTTTAACTCATGCTAAAGGATTCTGTTTCTTAACTAATCCTACAGTTAATTCATATAAGAGAATTGTTCCAGGCTTTGAAGCACCATGCTATATTTCTTGGAGTGATTCAAATAGATCAACTATGATTCGTATTCCTGCAGCTCGTGGAATGGCTACAAGAACAGAAGTTAGATCAGTAGATGTTAGTGCTAACCCATATTTAGCAATCGCTGCAATCTTACGTGCAGGATTAGATGGTGTATTACATAACTGCAAGCACTTCAAGCCAGTATATGATGATTTATATACAATGAGTGCTGAAAATAGAAAGAAAAAAGGTATTGAATCTTTACCTGCTAACCTAAAGGAAGCAATGGATGGATTCTTAGCTGATAAGCTAATGCAAGAAGCAGTTGGTGAAAACGTAACTGATAAATTAATCGACTCAAAGAAAAAAGAGTGGGATGATTTTAGAAGAAGCGTTACAGACTGGGAAATTAAGAGATACATTGAATTATATTAAAATTAAGGCATCAACTGATGCCTTTTAATTAGTATGTCGGGCATGTTATATGTCTAGGGTGAAAGTCCCAAGAGAGGTATTTG
>CAMOUB010000032.1 GCA_946626345.1 uncultured Caryophanales bacterium
TTTGAGACATACGAACTAATGCTTCATAAATAGATGAGTCACCATGTGGATGGTATTTACCCATTACTTCACCAACAATTCTTGCTGATTTTTTATATGGGGCATTAGCAGTAACCTTTAAAGCATTCATACCATAAAGAATTCTTCTTTGAACTGGTTTTAAACCATCTCTAATATCAGGAATTGCACGCTCTTGAATGATATATTTAGAATATCTACCAAATCTATCTCCAAGTGCTTCTTCTAATTTTAATTCTTCAAACTTTTCAGCAAGGAAGACATCTAGCTTTTTCTTTAAATCTTGTTTTGCCATGATTATTCTCCCTCCTCAAGTGTAAATTGAACATGATTTTCTAACCATTCACGACGTCTATTGGCATCACTACCCATTAGTACTTCAATTTGATTTTCAGCTTCTGCTTCATCATCAATTGATACTTTAACTAATGTTCTAGTTTCAGGATTCATTGTTGTTTCCCATAATTGTTCAGCATTCATCTCACCTAGACCTTTATATCTTTGTAAGATTGTAGGACAATTACATGATGCTAATATTTTATCCTTTTCTTCATTAGTCCATGCATAAATGATTTCTTCTTTTTTACCACGCTTAGTAATTTTAAATAGTGGAGGTAATGCTAAATATACTCTTCCATCTTCTACAAGTGGTTTCATATATCTAAAGAAGAATGTTAATAATAATACTTGAATATGAGCACCATCATCATCGGCATCTGTCATTATTATTATCTTTTTATAATTACATTTCTTTAAATCAAAATTAGCACCATAATCAGCACCAATTGTATAAATCATAGTTGCAATTTCTTCATTTTTTAATGCTGATTCAGCTGTTGCCTTTTCAGTATTTAATACTTTACCTCTTAGAGGTAATATAGCTTGGAAGCGTCTGTCACGTCCTTGCTTTGCAGAACCTCCGGCTGAATCACCCTCAACTAGATATAATTCATTTATTTCTTTATTCTTTTCAGATGTAGGAGCTAATTTATCAGAAATATTCTTTTCGCCCTTATCCTTTTTATCCATACGAGCTTGTTCACGTGCTTTTCTCGCTGCTGCACGTGATTCAGCTTCTCTTAAAGCTTTTTTTACTAATGTTTCTGATAACTCCTTGTTTTCTACTAAGAAATATCCTAATTTTTCAGATATTACAGCATCAACAGCTGTCTTTGCTGCAGGTGTACCAAGCTTACCCTTTGTTTGTCCTTCAAATTCCAAAAGCTTTTCACCAATTCTAACAGATACAACTGCAGTCATACCTGCACGAATATCAGTACCTTCTAATTGAACATTATCTTTAATTAATCTCATCTTATGAGCATAATCATTAAATGCTTTTGTTAAAGCTGTTTTAAAGCCTGTTTCATGGCTTCCACCATCATTTGTTTTAACATTATTAACAAATGAAACTATAGTTTCAGAATATGAATCAATAAATTGTAATGCTACTTCAACTTCGATTTCATCTTTAGTATCAGGTAGCTGATAAACTCCTTCAAAATATGCAACATTATGTAAAGGCTTTTTACCTGTAGTCATAAATGCTACATATTCAGAAATACCATTTTCGTATACGAATTCATCTTTCTTATTATTTCTTCTATCCTTTAAATTCATTTTTAAGCCTTTGATTAAGAATGCTGATTCTCTTAATCTAGTCTTAATTGTGTCATATTGATATACAGTTGTTGTAAAAATTGATGGATCTGGTTTAAATGTTACAGTTGTACCTGTTTTTTTAGTATCACCAAGTATTTCAACCTTTGAAACATTTTTACCACCATCGTCAAATTTGATTTGGTGAATCTTACCATCTCTATATGATGTTACTATCATATAGCTTGATAAGGCATTAACAACAGATGCACCTACACCATGTAAGCCTCCTGATGTCTTATAGCTTGATCCTCCAAATTTACCACCAGCGTTTAATTTTGTATATATTATTTCCATTGTATTTTTTCCAGTTTGGTGCATTCCACATGGAACACCACGACCGTTATCTTCTACAGTAATGGAATTATCTTCGTTTATAATAACTGTAATCTCTCTACCATAACCAGCTAGGGCTTCATCGATTGCGTTATCTACTATCTCCCAAACTAAATGATGTAATCCTCTTTCATCTGTTGAGCCGATATACATACCAGGACGTTTTCTAACGTGCTCAAGGCCCTCTAAGACTGTTATGGAGTCATCATTATAAGTATTCTTAGCCAATTTAAACCACTCCTCATTTCAATTAATCCATCTTTTTTAATGATAACATATTAAGACGTTTTTTTTCAATAAATGAAAGCTAATTTCATAAGTTTTTTTTGGCAATATTATTTTGACATTGAAATATATAAATTGTATAATTAATCTTGTTTAAGGAAAGATGATTATTATGTTTTTTTTAATTAGCGAATCACAGCAAAATACATTTAATATTTTAATAGCAATCGCTTTTATGATTTTATCTTATGTAATAGGTTCAATACCTTTTGGATTAATAATAGGTAAATTATTTAAGCATATGGATATAAGAAATTATGGAAGTGGAAATGTAGGTTCTACAAATGCGATAAGAATACTTGGTAAAAAAGTAGGATTCTTAGTATTCTTCTTAGATGTATTTAAGGGAATGTTTGTTATTATAATAATAAGAATTTTAAATTCATTAGGAGTTTGGTCATCCCCTGTTGAAGATCTATGGTATGGTGCGTTTTCAATCATAGGTCATACATTCTCAATCTTCTTAGGTTTTAAAGGTGGTAAAGCAGTTGCAACATCACTTGGAGTTGTATTAATTACATGTCCTTTAGCTGCAATAGCTTGTCTTATTGTATTTGGATTATTCTTATTTACAACAGGCTATGTATCACTTGGTTCTACTTTTGCCGCACTTACAGTTGTTACAACTGGTTGGATATTACATTTTGTTGGAATCGATCCTTCAAACTTCATTGAATTCTTTATTGGTAAAACAAGCCTAGCATTATGTTTATTATTTACATGTGCTACAGTATTAATTATTTTAAGACATACAACAAATTATAAAAGATTATTAAATGGAACAGAACATTCATTTAAAAAGAAAAAAGCAACTAGTAAAATCTAGTTGTTTTTTTGTTCTATATAATCTTAATATAAATAAAAAAAGCCCTAAGGCTTTTTATATTATTCCTCAACGATAGCGTCAACTGGGCATACTGATTGGCAAGCGCCACAATCAATACAAGCTGAAGCGTCGATATGAGAAACATCATCAACAGTTATTGCTGAAACAGGGCATTCACCAGCACAAGCTCCACATGCAATACAAGTATCCTCAACTACTTTTCTAGGCATATCGTTTACCTCCTCTTTGTAACTTAATTATATCATTTACAAATTAAGTTAGTCTATGATAACAATATTATTTAATATTATTTTTCGAAAAATGTTAATTTTTGTAATTTTTGTTAACTAATAAAAAAGAATTAAAATAATATTTTTTATTGAAATTAACCGTATAAAAGTGTAAAATAAACTTGATTATTTTTAAAGGAGTGATTATATGCCTACTGTAACACTAGAAATATGGCAATTTATTATTATAATAGTTATAGTATTATTAATTACAGCTATTGCTACATTCTTCATTACTAGAAAGATTTTCCAAAATCAATTAAAGAAAAATCCTCCAATTAATGAAGCAGCAATTCGTGCAATGATGACTCAAATGGGTCGTACTCCATCTGAAAAGCAAGTTAGAGCTGTTATGCGTTCAATGGATGAAGCTAATGGTACATCATTAGCTGACAACAAAAAGAAAAATAAGAAAAAATAAACTCCCCAATTTGGAGAGTTTTATTTTTTGCTAAAATCTATACCATAGACTCTACAATATCTTTTAGCACATTCTATATCTGTCATATTATCTATTCTTTTTTGAGTTTTTTTATTAAAACCAACAATAAGTGGTATATCAAATCCACCTAATATAATCATTATTACTCCTGCAATAATTATAAATTTTTCTTTAGAGTATATAGATATAAATAAACCAACACCAATTAAAATTACACTTATTATAATTATAGCTATCATTAAACCAAAGGATAGCTTTTTTTGATGCTTTCTATAAATAATACTATATTTTAGAATATCTTCATCTTTCATGATACCACCAAAATGATTTTAGCATATTTAATAAAAAGATGCCACTTAAAAGTGACATCCATTTATATAATATAAATTATAAAATTAAGCTTTTGTTGCCTTGGCAATTAATTTTTCTTGAATATATTGAGGAGCTTCTTCATATGAATTAAATTCACGGTTAAAGAATCCTGCACCTTGAGTAATACTCTTTAGGTCATTAACATATTCAATAATTTCAGATTCAGGTACTAATGCTGTAATCTTTTGATTACCTACAGAATTAATATCCATACCTATAATCTTTGCCCTTCTTTGATTTAAATCTGACATAATATCACCTACAACATCAGATGATACAGTAACAACTATTTTAATAATTGGTTCTAATATAGTTGGCTTACAATTCATATAAGCATCCTTAAATGCTAATATTGCTGCCATCTTAAATGCTAATTCATTTGAATCAACTGGATGGTATTTACCATCTTTTAATATTGCATGAACACCTATAACTGGATATCCTGCAAGTAAGCCCTTTTCACAAGCTTCAAAGAAGCCTTTTTCAACTGCTGGGAAGTAGTTTTTAGGTACTGCACCACCAAATACTTCTTCTGTAAAATTATTTTCAGCAGCAGGTTCAAAGTCCATTTGAACAACACCGAAGAATCCAGAACCACCAGATTGTTTTACATATCTACCATTACCTGTTGCTCTAGCTTTAATTGTTTCACGATATACAATTTGTACATCTTCAGTATTTATTTCAAGCTTATAGCTATTTTTCATTTTCTCAAGGATATAATTTAAATGTCCTAAACCTAATGTACCAATTAATTGTTGATTAGTTTCAACATTACGTTTGATTTCAACAGATTTATCCTCAAGCATTATTTTAGCTAATACCATAGATAATTTATCTTCATCTTGTTTAGTCTTTGGAACTAATCCTTTGAAATATACAGCTGTTGGGAAATCAATCTTTGGATAAATAATTATATTTTTAGGGTCGCATAAAGTCATTGAAGTTTCTAATCCTTCAACCTTAGTGATACATCCAATATCACCTGCATGTAATTCTTGGGCCGGAGTCATTTTTCCACCAGTTATAGTAAATAACTGTGAAATTGATACAGATTTACTTAATTGAGGAATATAAACATCTTGTCCTTGCTTAATTAAACCTGAATAAATTTTAAATATAGATGATACACCTGAATATGGATCAACTATAGTTTTGAATACAAATGCACTAAATGGTTCATCATTTAATGTTTTTCTTTCTACATCTTTTCCATCAGCAGTCTTACCAACAATTGGTGCTAAATCTGATGGGTTAGGTAAATAATCAATAAACATATCAAGCATTGTATGTAAGCCGATATTTTTAGTTGCAGAACCTACTAATACAGGTGTTAATTCACCATTTAATACACCAGTTCTTAAACCAGTTTGGATTTCTTCTTTTGTTAATGTTTCGCCATTAAAGAATTTATCCATTAATTCTTCTGATGTTTCAGCAACTGCTTCAATCATTGTATTATGTAATTCGAATGTTTTAGCTTTCTTTTCATCATAAATTTCAGCGTCTTCACATTCCTTACCATTATACTTTCTTGCTTTTAATGTAACGCAGTTTACAAATCCATCAAATTCATCCTTATGTCCCATTGGATAACAAAATGGAATACAAGTTTTTCCAAATTTTGTTCTAATTGAATCCATTAAATTATCAAAATGAATGTCTTCTTTATCCATCTTATTTACATAGATGATAGTTGGAATATTTTTCTTTTTAAGCATATTCCAATGCTTAACAGTTTGTACTTCGATGCCAGATGTTGCATCTATAACTATAACAGCACCCTTGACAACACTAATTGAAGCAATTGCTTCTCCAATAAAGTCATCACTACCTGGAACGTCTATAAGGTTCATCTTATAATCCTTATAGACGATGGGCACAATAGCAGATTTGATTGATGTCATCTTAGCCTTTTCTTCTGCAGTGTAATCACTAATTGTAGTACCTTTTTCAACTGAACCCTTAGGAGCTCCTGTTGCTATAGAATATAAAGATTCTACTAATGTAGTTTTACCACTTTGAAGATGGCCTAAGATAACAATGTTTCTAATTTTGTCATTAACCATAAATAATATATCCTTTCTGAAATCGTTTTCTTATAATTTCATTATAGCACAATAAAAAAAGGATTAAAAGGGAAAATAAAATGAAAATAAAAACCGATGTTTTCATCGGTTTCTATGTTAACTATCTTAATTCAATTTTAGAATTTTCATCATTATACATCCAAATATTATCCATATCAAAGTTTAAATATACTCTTAAAAATTCAAGTAAAAATTCTTTAGGATATTCTTCAATCTTAGTATCACAATTTAATCCTAAATTATTTTGTAGAGAAAGTGAATTTATATAACAATTATATTCGTTAAATGTTCCAATATTATTATAAGTCTTATATGTATTATGATTATAAACTTTAGCACGTCCTATAATCGGATTTAATGATTTATTTGCATAAATAAATTCAGGAGTAGGTAATAATTCTTTTCCACGATATACAAAGAAAACTAATGAGAAATTATTATAAATTTCAGCGCTGCCAAGTCCATTGTCAAAATCTCCAACTATACCAGCACAATATAAGCCTCTAGATATAATATACCCATTAAATAAATTATTATTAATAATTACATGATATAAATTTGAATCATTTTTTACTCGTCCTATTATTCCTGCAATATTACCTCCCGCATCAAATCCATCACCAATTGTAGCATAAACATAACAATTATTGATTAATAAATATGAATCAGAAGATTCTCCTGAACTAAGCATATAATTACCTATTATTCCTCCTGCATATTTATTATATGCAGAAATACTATAATTATTAGATAAACAATAAATCTTATTACTATAATAATCCTTTGGAATAGTATCACCTATTTTATATTTTGAATCTTCTAACGTAAAATCTATTAGATTATAACTATAAGTATAATCATCATTATAGACATATTCATAATAGTTTTTATTATCCATAAATTTAATATCTTCTGTCTCTTCAAAATATTCGATTGGATTAACTAATGAGCAATTAGTAATTAAATTATAACCACCATTTACTTGTCCTACTAATCCACCTACTGATTCATAGCCAACAAAAGAGGAATTTGTAATTCTAATATTATATAAATATCCGCCATGCATAGCACCAATAATACCCATTCTTCTGGCATTTGAATTTAAAACATTCATTCTAATATTATCAAAATTAACATTTATAATTGATGCATTTTCAATAGAATAAAAAATACTAGGATTAAATCCATTTGAAATAGTTTTATTGAATGAAATATTTGAAACGGTATAATTATTACCATTGAATACATCTTTAAATACTACATTTGATAAATTCCAATCAAAATCTTTAAAATCAAGATTAGTATTTAATTTGTAAATAATTAAATTATCATCTTTATTTTCATTTTCTAACATTTTTACAAAATCATTTTCATTATTAATATTTGATATTATTGTATGTTTACTATAAATGATTACATCTTCAAAATTATTTGTATTTTGATCAACTATAGCATAATAATAATATAATGAATCAGTTAATAAAATATCATTATTTGTTTTCATTCTAATGCATAAATTTCTTGAATCAACTTGTGATTTAATTGTATTTGGATTATTAATTAAATCTGACACAGTCAAAGATAATTCTGTATTAGAAACTAAAGCATATAAATATGCATCATCTTTATTTATATTTCCAATTATTGTAAATTCATTTTGGGAATTAATAGATAAAATCGGATCATCTACAAATTTAACATCATCAATATAGAAATCCTCTTCTATAGAAACACCGTGGTAAAATATAGAGATAATATAATGTCCTTTTTCTTTAACTATACCTGATACAGATTCTCCAGTTGATTCTTCATAAATATATATATGACAATCTTCAAAATTAACATTTGAAGAATTTCCATAAATATCATAAGCAATTAATGTACCATCTATATTAGATGTATCAAATTCATCATAATATTTTTTATTTAAAACTAATTCAGCGCTATCAAACTTCATATGTCTTCCAGGTTCATCATATGAAATATTCAACTTTAAAATATTTAAAATATTATCACTTGATTTAATATAATATTCTTTATTTTCTTCAAATTTTAAAACATAAGAATACATATTATGGTTTTCCATAGGAACACTTGAAATGTCTATACTATTTGAAATTGTTTCATCATTAATTATTAAATTTGCATTATTAGCTAGCGAATAGATTAATTCAACTGAACCACTAGTTGATGGAACAAATCTAAAATAATCTCCATTTATAATTTCAAATCTACATGAATATCCATTAGAAGAATAATATAAATCTTGATCATTAGTATTTTCATTAAAATTATTATCAATTAATTTTGAATTTGAACCTGAAATATCAAAATAAAAATCATTTAACTCAAATATTTTTTCTAAATTTGAATATAGATAATAACCATCATCATTTAGTACATTTTTAATTTCAGAAGTTTTAGCATCTGATGCTCTTAATGAATAATTATATACTACTTGAATTGGATATATAACTGTAGAACCTTCATATTCAACTTTTATATTATATAACCCAACTTCACTTAATTTATTACCCATAGATATTTCTTCATCTTCATGATATAAACGAATAAAACAATCAACATTTGGAATTTTTACATAATTATAATTTTCATCAAACTTATAAATTGATATTTCTTCATATGACAAATATTCATTAACATATAATATATTTTTAGGATATTCAACTATTAATGCGTTTGATTTTTTATAAATTGCTCTATATTTTGCCTTATATGTTTTATTAGATTCAACATTTTTAATTTTTGTATCCCAGCCATCAAATATATATTCAAAATTCTCATCATCTTCTCTAGAAGGATTTTCAATTCCTGGCATATCTCCATAATGATAGTTCTTTTTTTCTATTATTTCATCATTATAATCTTTAAATATTATTTCATATTCAATATATGTTTCTTTATATTTAGCTTTATATGTCATATTGCCTGTAACATTAGTTATTTCACTATCCCAACCAATAAATTCATATGTGTATCTATTATCAGGTTTTCTTGTAGGATTTTCAATTTCAGGTTTATCTCCATAATGATAATTCTTTTTTTCTATTATTTCATCATTATAATCTTTAAATGTTATTTCATATTCAATATATGTTTCTTTATACTTAGCTTTATAAGTTTTATTTTCCTTTACAGATGTGATTTCACTATCCCAACCAATAAATTCGTAGTAATATCTATTATTAGATTCTTTTGTTGGAGTAGCATTATAAGAAGGGATTTCTCCTTCTTTATATTCCTTTTCTTCTAAAATTGAGTCATCATCATTTACAAATGTAATAACATATTTATTTACATTCTCTTCAATTGTTGTTTCTTCTTCTGTATTAGTTGTACTTTCACTTGTTAAGGTATTATCTTCAACAGTACTTGTAGATATAATGTCACTAGTATTGGTTTCTATAGTTGCATCATTATCACATGATGATAACATCAAAATACTAGAACAAATTGATGCAAATAAAATAAATTTAGAAAATTTTTTCATATAATCAACTCCCAATTATAATTAACTTCTTTTATTATACAATATATTTTGTCTTTATTAAAATGAAAAAAGAGGCAATTATAATAAAATTACCCCTAAAATTATTCTATTTCTTCTTTAGATATCTCATCTTTAATATCATTATCTATATTCTCTTTTGGTTTAATATTATTTTTCTTTTTATCAGCTAATGAAGATATAACAAAGCTTATAACCGCAAAGATTATTAATTCAATAATACCTAATATTAAATGTAATGTTTTAGGATTATTATATTCGTGGAAATAACTTAAGAATAGACAAATGACAGATCCTATTACGAAACCAAAAATACAAAAATATGTACCTGTTGGGAATTTTTTCATTAAAAATTTCATTAATATTGATGCTGGTATTATTCCAGCTACCATACCAAGACCTACAGGTAAGCATACTAAAAATGCATCAACAAATGAATGAATATGATATATGTTATTAATTGCATCTAAAAATATTCCATAATATCCAAATATTAAAAATATTAATATACCTGAGACACCAGGGACTATCATTGCAAATATTCCTATAAATCCACATAAGAATAATAATGCATAATCTTTAAATTGAAGTTTATCACCAAAATTAATTGTATTATTATTTATTTTAAATCCTAAAAATAATAATCCAATAACAGCTGCTAAAGAAATTATAAATCCAATTACATATTGAACCTTAATCTTTTTAATATATGGAGATATTAAATTAGGTAATGTACCAATTATAAATCCTGCAAACATACAATATGTCATAAAAGGAATTGATACTAATAAGACCTTTTTTATTAATAAAGATCCACTAATAACTCCTATTACTGTACCTATTAATAAAAATAATAAAAATATAAGTGATTTTTTAAAATTTGATTTTAAAGTTGTAATAGAATTTAGTGTATCTTCATATATACCACATACAACAAGTGTAGTTCCCCCAGAACCACCAGGTATTAGGTTAGATGCTCCAAATAATATTCCCTTTAATACTAAAAATAAATACTTTAACATAATTATAATCTCCAAAAACTTACTAATAGATTATATATTATTATTTATTAATTTTCAATTGTTTAAAAGGATTTGAACTAATTAAAGATTCGCCAATTGAATAAAAATCATTATTTGAAATAATAATGCTATCAAATAAATGAATATTTAATGGTCTTAATATATTTTTTAATTCTTCTAATACTTTTATATCTGCATTAGATGGATTAATATTTCCACCAGGATGATTATGAATTAAAAATATGCCAAAGGCATGTCTATTAATGGCATTTTTAACTATATCTTTATATGGTAAAAATACTCTTGATGTTTCATCAGATGTAAATTTATCTTTAAAGATAACATTTAATTTTGAATTAACATATAAAATAGTAACTACTTCTTCATTTAATAATATGTATTCATCCTTGATATATAAAAATACATCTTTAGCATTTTCTAAAGATTTATTTATATCAGTTTCATTCATTGCTCTTCTTGCTATTTCAAATGTAGCTAATAATTTAGATGCTTTGGCATCCTTTATACCATTTATTTTTATTAGATCATTATAATTCATATTAAACATACCCTTTAATCCATATTCTTTAATTAGTCTTTCTGATAAATCTAATATTGATTCTTCTTTTGTACCTGATGATAGCATAATTGCTAAAAGCTCAGAATCAGATAAATAAAATGGTCCTTTATTTATTATTTTTTCTCTTGGTCTATTATCTTTATTTATATCATCTATTTTCATTTAATCACCATGATGATTTTACTTATTATATTATTATTGTCAAATCAGCTTATTATTCATTTTTTGAATATTTTATAATTAAATAATTATTGATATAAATAAAACTAAAAAAAGACGAATTAATCGTCCTTTTTTATCAAAATTAATAATCATAATAAAATAATTATTTTATATTTTTTATAAATGATGCAAAGTGTAATGAACCTGTATATAAGATTATATTATTTGAGTTTTTATATTCATCTAATTCTTTTATATCATTTATAATTTTATAATCCTTATTAATTGAATTAATAAATAAATTAATATCTGTTTTTCTTTCATCTTTAAATTCAATAAAGATAAATAAATCAGTTATCTTTTCTAATTCATTTAACATCTTATCATATGATTTATTTGATAAGGCATTAAATACAGTGATTAATTTTTTATCTTTTTTAATTTTAGATACATAATCAATTGTATTTTTTATTGCATCTATATTATGAGCTCCATCTAATATTTCAAGTGGATTATTATTAATTATTTCTAATCTTGCAGCTAATATAGAATTATTTAAGCCTTCTTCAATAAAAATATTAGGATAATTATTAAATAAAGTATTTATAGCCTCTATTGCAATTGAGGCATTATAGGCTTGATGAATTCCTTTCATTTTTAATTTATAGTTATTTGATTTATAACTAAATTCTAAATTAGGAAATTCATTTATAATTTTCACATCATTATAAACATTAATAGCTTTTAAATTATATTTATTTATATATTCATTATATATATTATCTAATTCTTTATTGCAATTAGAATAAATTAATGGCTTATTTAATCTTACTATACCTAATTTATTTTTTAGTATATCTTCTAATGTATTACCTAATACATCCATGTGATCATATCCAATTGATGTAATAATTGATAGGTCTGGTTCTAATTGATTACATGAATCATTTAATCCACCAATTCCACACTCAAATACGCCTAAATCAATTTCTCTATCTTGATAATATAATAAAGACATTAATAAAGTTAATTCAAAGAATGGAATTATATCATTATATTCTTTTAAATACCAATTAGATAAATCTTCTAATATATTTAGATAATGCATTATTTCAGCATCAGATATTTGTCTATCATTTATCATGATTCTTTCATTAAACCTAGTAACAAATGGAGATGTAAAGATACCAACATGCATTGTATTTTTTAAAATATTTTTAATAAAAAGGGCTGTTGAGCCCTTTCCATTAGTACCAGTAATCAAAATAATTTTATAATTAATATTAATATTTAATTTACTGATACATCTTTTAATTCTATTGTTGTCTTTATATTTATTTCTTTTAGAATATAAATAATTTAAGGCATCATTAATTGTATTAAACACTATTTATTAATGTCCTCAAGTGATTTTAATACTTCTGCATATTGTTCTTTATATTCGACATATTTTGCTTTTTCAGCATTAATTTTAGCCTCAGGTGCTTTAGAAATAAATGATTGATTAGATAGCATATTTTCACTACGTTTGATTTCTGATTCTAATTTAGCTTTTGTAGCTAATAATTTTTTAATTACTTCTTCTTTATCTACTAAATCAGATGTAGGAATATAGATTTTTGCCATAGATAATACTGTAATAGAATAATCTTTAGCATCAATATCCTTATCTAAGAATACTAAATTCTTTGGATTAGTAAATTTATTTAAATAATTTATAGTTGTTGAAATCATATTTTTAGTTTCTAAATCTTTTGCATAAATTGAAATATCAATTGGCTTTGATGGTGCCTTATTTGCTTTAGCACGTTCATTTCTAATTGCTGTAATGATTTCAATCATATCAGAAATTGCTTCTTTAGCCTTTCTATCATTAAATTTCTCATTTACCTTAGGCCATGCTGAAATTGAAATTGATTTATCAGGATTAGGTAAAGCTTGATATATTTCTTCTGTGATAAATGGAATAAATGGATGAAGCATTTTAACAATTGCCTTTAATACATATACTAAAACATTTTTAGTCATTAAAATGTTTTCTTTATCATCTGAAGATAAATCAACCTTTGAGATTTCTACATACCAAGATGCAAAATCATCCCAAACAAATGAATATAATGTTCTTGCAGCTTCACCAAATTCATATTTATCCATGTTGTAATCAACATT
>CAMOUB010000033.1 GCA_946626345.1 uncultured Caryophanales bacterium
GGAATTCATATCCTTCTCTTCTCATATTTTCAATTAAGATACCTAAATGTAATTCGCCTCTACCTGATACAATCCATTCTTCTAGGTTGTTAATTCTTTGTACCCTTAAAGATACATCCTTTTGAACCTCACGGAATAATCTTTCTTCAATCTTTGATGCAGTAACCATCTTACCATCTCTTCCACAAAATGGAGAAGTATTAGTACCAAAAGTCATTTGTACAGTTGGCTCTGAAATATTTATTTTTTCAAGTGGCTCTTCTTTTCCTACAGGACAAACTGTTTCACCAACAGAAATATCACCTAAGCCTGTAATAGCAACAATATCTCCTGCATAGCCTTCTTGTATTTCAATTCTATTTAAGCCTTGGAATCCAAATAGCTTTTGAATTCTAAATTGCTTAATAGAACCATCTAATCTACAACAAGATACAACCTCACCAGTTTTAATTGTACCTCTATTAATTCTACCAATACCAATTCTACCTGTAAAATCAGTATAATCTAATAATGCAGGTTGAAATTGAAGTGGAGAGTCCTTATCCATTGAAGGAGCTGGAATCTTTTCAATTATCATATCTAATAGTGGATCCATACCTGGCTTTTGTGTCTCAGGATTTGGATCTAATGATGATGTATTATTCATAGCTGATGCATATACAACAGGGAAATCAAGATCATCCTCGTCGCATCCTAAATCAATAAATAATTCTAAAACCTCATCAATTACTTCTAATATTCTTGCTGAAGGCTTATCAACCTTATTAATTACTACAATTGGCTTTAAGTGAGATTCAAATGCTTTCTTTAATACGAATCTTGTTTGTGGCATTGTTCCTTCGTATGCATCTACAACTAAAACAACTCCATCAACCATCTTCATAATACGTTCAACCTCTCCTGAGAAGTCGGCATGACCTGGAGTATCTAATACATTGATTTTAGTATCCTTCCAAGTAATAGCTGTATTTTTAGCTAAGATAGTAATACCACGCTCACGCTCAATTGCGTTTGAATCCATTACTCTTTCTTGGACAACCTGATTATCTCTAAATGTATGAGAATCTCTTAATAATTTATCAACTAATGTAGTTTTACCATGATCAACATGGGCAATAATTGCGACATTTCTGATTTCCATATTCCACCTCAAATTAACAAAAGTATTATAACAAAAAAATAATAATTATTTTATAAGAAAGCGTTATTATTTTCTAATATATTGCTTAAAAGGTAAACTTAAGCCATAAACTACCTCATCTCGTCTATAACTATATGCTTCTTTTATCATCTTAATATATGCTATAACATTTTCATTATTTAATTTCATAGCTGCATTATATAGCTTACATAAAGATGGATAAAATACTGGCTGATCACAATTTTTTAAATTATCTAATAAATATAATAAATCCCTATTCTTATTTAAAAATCTATATAATGATGAAATATATTTAGGATTTCTTCTATTCATTGATATTTCATATTTTGTCTTATTAATAAGCTCATATATTTTAAATATTTCAATTCCTATACAATAGCTTACTAATTCCTTTTCGTCATTATTTTTAGTTTTAACTCCTTCTAATTTTTTAATAATATCATATCTCCATAAAATACGGCTATTTGATATTTTTAAATTAGGGAATTCTTCTTTATATTCTTTAATTAATTCATCTAAATTTTTAGAATAATTTTTTTCATTCATATAATCATTAATTACTTTTTCAATTAATGATTTATAAATTGTATTATCATTTTTATTATTTTCTATTTGATATAAATTATCTAATAAGCTATTAGATTCTAAATAATATGATCTTAATGTATCAATTATATTAACGCTTTTTTTAACAACCTCGTTATCATAATATACATAATAATCAAATGATTCTTTAGTAATTGAATTATCATCTAATAGACAATATGCAATATCAGAACTAATAATTCTGTTAGAAGGATGTCCTACTACATCATTTCTAATATATTTAAGGGCTCTTAAATCAGCATTAGAGTTAATATTTATAAAATTCTTACTTTTAGTTAATGAATAAGCTATAACATATAAGCTATCAATTGATACAAATAATGCCTGTAATAAGGCATAAAGTCTTAAAGAATAATCTCCCTTATCTAGGTTTGATTCTTCTTTTAAAAAAGACATTTGTATATCATTACATGTAAGTAATGCTCCAATCGCAGATGCCATCTGATAATTCTTATTTTTAATATATAAATCAAAATTAAATTTTTCAATTTTTTCTCTATTAATCCTTGCTAAATCCTTCATAATTATTCCTTATTTGCTAAATAGCTAATAAATTGTTGTGCACATCTGCCTGATAATGAACCATATGTTAATTCCCACTTTGATGCTTCTTTAATTATCTCATCAAGTGGCATTTTAATATCATTTCTATATGCTAATTCTTCAACCATTTTCTTAAATTCTTGAGGAGATAAGCTACTATAATATATTTGAAGACCAAATCTATATGCTAAAGATAATTTTTCAGCCTGTGTTTCATTTCTATGTAAGTCATCAAATACTCCACCATTATCAGCCATTGTTTCTTTTATTAAATGTCTTCTATTTGATGTAGCATATATTGCAACATTATTTGGCTTTGGTTCAATACCGCCTTCAATAATGCTCTTTAAATATTTATATTCTATTTCATCCTCTTCAAATGATAAATCATCCATATAAATAATATAATAATATGGTCTATTTTTTAATTTATTAATTATCTTAGATATTTCTTGCATCTGATGCTTATATACCTCAATTATACGAAGTCCCATATCAAAATATTCATTTAATAATGCTTTAATAGATGTTGATTTACCTGTACCTGAATCACCATATAATAAAACGTTATTATATGTCTTACCATTAATAAAATTATATGTATTTTCTTTTAATAATCTCTTTTGTTCATCATAGCCAATTAAATCATCAAATGATACATCTAAGACATGCTTAATTGGCTTTAATATACCATTAGATACTCTAAACGCTTTATATACAGCCATTTCACCTAAGCCACGATTAATATAAAAGCTTGTGATTGCATTTTTAAATGTTTCATAAGAATTATCTGATATATTATTATATATTTCATTAATTAATGGTCTTAAATATTCATCTCCTGTTGAAGATAAAAATTTAAAATCAGTAATATCAGAATCTAGGAATTCTTCATTATATAATTTATGAAAATATTTTAAATCTAGGTCTATATAATTAGTATTACCTTCAATCTTTAATCCCTTTTCAATAGCTCTTGTATAAGAATTGTCATTATATATTAATACATATATAAGATATTTTTTATATAAATTACCATTAAGACCAAAAGAAATACCAAAATCTAAAAGTAAAGATATAGCTTCTTCTTTATTTTTAGATACAATTGCGTCAAATATTTCTTTCTTTTTAATATTATTGAATAGATATAACATACAATACCTCCAAAATAACCTATTATAATTATACCAATTTTTTCGGTTTGATTAAATATGAAACTCGATTATATAGAAAAGAAATAAAAATTATGATAAAATACATTTATAGTGTGGTGAGAATATATGATACAACATAATATTATGGTTGGATTATCGCTTATTGCTTCATTACTCATTTATTTTTTAACTGGTCAATACCTATACTGGTATTGTATATTTTTAATACCAGTTTATTTCTTTGGAGCATATTTAGTACTTTTAGTTATATATATGTTATTTATAGCTGTTGTTTCTTGGTTCTTAAATAAAAAAGATATTCCAGAAAAGCCTAACAGGTTCTATTATGGAATTATTAGAGAAACAGCACTATTTGGTTTATTTTTAACTAGATGTAAAGTTAAAAAGATTAATACTAACCTAGAACCTAAAAAGGTTAGATATATGGTTGTTTCAAATCATAAATCTAATTTTGACCCTATTATATTATTTAAATGTCTAAAGGAAAATCCTATTGTATGTGTTACAAAACCTGAAATACTTGATATGCCAGTTGCAGGAAAATGGGTAAGATATAGTGGATTTATTCCTATTGAAAGAGATAATATACAACAAGCTGCACAGGCTATTAGTACTGCTGCTAATTATATTAAAAATGATCAAGCATCTATTTGTATTTACCCTGAGGGTAAAAGAAATATGGAAGATGAAATGCTTGATTTCCATCCTGGTTCATTTAAAATAGCATATAGATCTAAATGTCCTATTGTAATATGTTCTACTAAAAACACTATGAATATTAAAAAGAATTTCCCATTTAAAAAGACAAAGGTTACATTTAAAATACTAGAAGTCTTAAATTATGAAGATTATAAAGATAAATCTACAAGTGAGATTGCAAAATATTCTAGGGATTTAATAAATGAAGATTTAAAGATAAAAGATTAGACTCAAGAAAATTCTTGAGTTTTTTTATGCTTAAAATCATCCGTTTGGTTGATATTATTTTTTTCTTATAATGATAAAATTATAATGTGTTTTCAAATATAAATTTAAAAAGCATACGAGGGGAGTATAAAATGAAAAAGAAAAAGATTTTTTTAACTGCTATTGCTACTGCAATATCAATTGCAAGCTTAGCAGCATGTAGTACTAAAAAGAAAGACACAGCAACTACTGAAACAAAAGAAACTAATCAAACTGAAGTTACACCTACAAATAATGATGGATTAAAATCAAATGAACATATGGTTTATTTCATCATTGATGGTGAGGTTGTTAACAAAGTTAAATACACTGAAGGTGATACTTCTATTTTAGAATTAGCACCTCCTAAAAAGGAAGGATATATTGCAGCATGGGATAAATATACATTAGGAACAAAAGATGTATATGTTACAGCAAGATATTTTAAACAAAATGTTAATTACAAGGTAGAATATTATTTTGAAAATTTAGAAAATAATGATTTTACAATTGATGAAGCTGAAACTCAAACATTTAACGCTAACGCAAATGAAATTGTAAAGGCTAGAGTTAAAACATTTGATCACTTTACATGTGAAAATCCAACAATTGAAGAATCAGTATCAGAATTAGGTACTACTACTTTAAAATTAAGATATGTAAGAGATAGATATACTGTTAATTACATTACAAATACAGAAGAAAAAATCGAATCTAAAACTGTTAAATATGGAACCGTTTTAACTGAACCTGAATTAAGTAAGGATGGTTATACATTAAAGGGCTTTGAAGCAAATGGTAACACATTTAATTTTAGTACACCAGTTGCATCTGATTTAACAATCGAAGCTAAATTTGAAGCAAATGATGGTATTCAATATAAAATTAATTATTACCTAGAAAATCTAGAAGATAATAACTATACATTATCAGATGAGTCTGTAAATACAACAGGTAAAACTGATGCCAAAATCACTGTTGATAAATTATTCCAAGGATTTACATTAGATGAATCAAAAAGTGATTTAGAAGGCACTATTAAGGCTGATGGCTCTACTGTTTTAAATGTTTACTATAAAAGAAAACAATTCACTGTTAATTACATTACAAATAATGGTGAAGAGATTGAACCACAAGTTGTTAAATATGGAACCAAATTAGAAAACTTCTCTTTATCTAAAGATGGTTATTCATTTGGTTGTTGGAAATTCAACAATGCTGATTATGATTTCTCTAAAGGAGTATATTCAGATTTAACTCTTGAAGCATTCTATATTCCAAATGATTCAACAGCATTTAAGATTAAATATTATTTTGAAAATCTAGATGATGATAACTATACAGTAGACGAAAATTACACTACTACATCATATGGCAAAACTGATAGTGAAACACAAATTCCATTACAAGAACTTACAGGATATACATTAACAAATCCAAACCAAACAGAAATCATTAAGGGTGATGGTTCTACTGTTGTAAAACTATATTATAAAAGAAGAGTTTATACTGTATCTTATAGATCAAATTCATACTCTAACTTTAAAGAAAAACAATTCAAGTATGGTACACCATTAAAGTACACATTACCAGATGAAACAATTGATGGATACGAAAGAACAGTTTATTCATCATATTATGGATATATTAGAACCGATTCAGAGGATGGGCTAGATGAAAGTGTAACATATGATGTATCTTTCAGTCCACTTACTACAACTTATAAGGTTGAGGTGTATTTTGAAAATATTTTAGATGATGGTTATACATTAAGCAAAAGCGATGGCGGAACTTGGTCTACAGATACTGATAGTGAAGTAAGCTATGAAAATGAATTTGATGGTTATACATTCTATTCTGAAATATCAAATACTTCTGCAAAAGTTAAATATGATGGTTCTACTGTTTTAAAGCTATATTATAAGAGAAATAGATATACAGTTTCATTCAAAACAAATGTTGAAGGTAAAACTATTGATTCAATAGTTGTAAAATACGAACAAAAAATTGATCAACCAGATTTAGCTAAACCAGGATATACCCTAGATTATTGGAAGCATTTAGATTGGACCTTTTCTTTTGATGAAAATATTACTTCAGATATGGAATTAGAAGCTATTTGGACACCTATTAAAGTTGATTATAAAGTTGAAATTTATTGTCAAAATATATTAGATGATGATTATACATTAACTGAAACAAAAACATATGATCAATATACTGATTATGAATGTGTAGCTTCAAATGATTCTATAACTGGATTTACATTTGATAATGCTGCATCAATTTCTACTGGTATTACAAAAGCTGATGGTTCTACTACTTTAAAGCTATATTACAATAGAAATAAGGAAATTGTTAGAATATATAATTATGATGCTGATAAAAACTGGGAATTAGTTGATGAAAAGAAAGTTAAATATGGAACAAAACTTGAAGCACCTGAATTAACTTATGCAGGTTATACATTAACAGATTATAACTATGATTTCTCATATCCTATCACAGAAAATATAAATATTTATCCAGAGTATACTGCAAATACTGATACTAAATATACAATTAATATTTATTTAGAAAATATTTTAGATGACGAATACACACTTGAAAAAACAATTATTGAAAAAGGAACAACTGATACTTCTTTCTATTCTACATCATATTATAATAATTCAATTAATATTGATCACTTCAGTGTATGGAATTATAACGATGATATAATAAAAGGTGATGGTTCTACTGTTATAGACATATATTATGCAAGAGAATGGTATAATGTTTCTATCTCTGAAGACGAATGCGTTTCATCTAATTTAGAAAGCTATTATAAATATGGAACAGAATTAACACTTACTCCTTCATTTAATGGTAATCTAGCATATGATTATCTTGGTATTTATAATGAAGATGGTAATCTTGTTGCAAATGAATCATATAAATTCACAGTAACAGATAATATTTCATTATATTTAAAAACAGAATTGAAAGATGGAATGGAAAATTTTGGTTTCAATTCATCAGAAAAAGAGGTAGTCATAGTTGGATTTGCTGATGACTATGAAACAACTGATTTAGTAATCCCAGATTGTGTAACAGCAATTGGTTCTTGGGCATTTTATGGTAGAGAATTTAATAGTATTACTTTAGGTGAAAATGTTACAGAGATTCGCGCATATGCATTTTATAATGTTCAAAACGAAAATGGAGTTGATGTTTATTTAAACAACAAACTTAAAACTATTGGTAATCAAGCATTTGATAATACTAAGATTTCATCTATAACTTTCCCTGAATCACTTGAATATATTGGCACATATGCATTTAGTTTTTCTAATATAACTAATATAAATCTTCCATCAAATCTTACATATATTGGTGAGCAAGCATTTAAATGCATGGAGCTTACAGATGTGACAATTAATGCAATACCTAAGAGTGTTACACATATTGGTGATTATGCATTCTATAATGCAAATTTAGATAAAATTGAATTTGAAGATGATTCTAATCTTGAATATATTGGTGCATATGCATTTAGTTATGCAAATGGTGGTGAAAACCCAGATACAGTATATGATTCTTTAATCATTCCAAAGACTGTTAAAGAAATAAATGATCATGCATTTGAATATCGACGCTTTGAGGCAATTATATTTGAAGAAGGTTCACAACTTGAAAATTTAGGCTCTTACGCATTCGCTTTAAGAGACTATGATGATATTGTCTTACCAGGAATTACTATTCCTTCTTCTATGAAAATGCTTGAAGCTTATGCATTACAATATAGAGAATTTGAATACATTAGATTTGAAGATGGAGTTTCATTTGATAATGAATCTTATCCATTCTATAATGTTAAAGCAAATAAATTATACATAAATAAGGATGTAAAAGGTGATAATGCATTATTCCAAGCTTTGTATGTAGATGAAATAATTATTCCTAATGATATTAAAACAATAGATGATAACCTATTCTTCTCATGCTATGCTAAAAAAGTTACATTTGAAGAAGGTTCTATTTTAGAGCGTATTGGTGATTATGCATTTGGTTCTTCTACTATTGAAGAAATCACTCTTCCTGAAACATTAACTACAATTGGTGAAGGTGCTTTCCAAGGATGTCCATTTACTTCTTTATTAATACCTGATAATGTTGAAAAAATTGGTGATTATGCATTCGAATATTGCTATTCCATAAAAACACTTACAATTGGAGAATCAGTATACGAAATAGGAACTGATGCATTTAATAGTGTTTATCCAACTTATATAATTGACAAATCTATACTTGATTTTAAAGAAGGCGGCCTAGACTATGGCTTAATACCATTAAATGATAATACAGTAATTATAGATGGTGAAGAAGTTAATACAGTTGAAATAAAAGATGGATTTATTATTAAGCATATAGCAGAAAACGAAGTTAACTTATTATCATACATTGGTAAAGAAAAAGATGTCACAATTCCAAATTATGTTACTTCTATTGGATATCGTGCTTTTGCTAGCGCTGATCAACTAGAATCTGTAGTTATTTCAAACCATGTTACAACTATTGATGACTACGCATTCTATAATTGTTATAATATTAGAACTGTAGTTATTGGTGATTCAGTAACAGAAATTGGTTCACATGCATTCTACAATTGTGCATGTTTGGCTTCTTTAATAGTAGGTAAAAATGTTACAACTATTGGAAATATGGCATTTGAATCATGTAATGCATTAGCAGAAATTTATAATAAATCTAGTCTAGAGTTAGAAGCTAATACTCAAAATTATGGATATATCGCATATAATGCAATTAGAATTGTTACAGGTGATACTTTTGAATCTTTAATATCATTTGATGATGATTTCATTTCATTAAACTATAATGATGAAGTATATTTACTTAGATATATTGGTGAAGATGTTGATGAATTAATAATTCCAGACTATTTCACAATAATAGCAGCAAATTCATTCTCATATAATGCTGGATATATTAAATCATTTATATTTGGTGAAAATATTAGAATAGTTGAAGATTACGCATTCTATTATGACAATAATTATTTAGAGAGTGTTACATTTAACGATAAATTAGAAAGAATTGGAGACTATGCATTTGGCCAATGCTACAAATTAAAAACTGTTGTATTACCTGATAGTGTTACCGAAATTGGTTCATATGCATTCTATTACAATTATGATTTAAAAATCACTGTTGGTTCTGGTTTAAAAACAATTGGAAGCCATGCATTTTATAGGTCATTAATAGAATTTAATTTTAGTGGTGAAAACAACATTGAATCTATTGGTGATTCTGCATTCGAATCATGTAACATTAATATATTTGAATTGGGAAAGAATTTAACTGAAATCGGTAATAATGCCTTCAGTTATACTTATATTTATGAAATTAAAAACGATTCAAGTATTACATTAACAATAGGTGGAACTGATAATGGTGAAATTGCAAAATATGCTAAAAACATTTATTCTTCTACTTCTGGCGAGTCTAAATATGTAATAGATGAAAATGGATTTGAATATTTTGCATTTGCTGAAGATGACGTATTATTAGTTAAATACACTGGTGAAAGTGGACAAAAAATTGATTTAGTCATTCCTGAATCAGTTACAGAAATCAGTGATAGAATGTTCCAATTAATGTCTTTTAATACTATTACTATTTCTAAAAATGTTAAGAAAATTGGTAAGCTTTGCTTCAGTCAATCTGCCGCTAATAAAATAATATTTGAAGAAGGATCAAAATTAGAATATATTGGTAAAAATGCATTCCAATACTTTAATATTTATGAAGGTGGAGATTTCAACTTAATATTACCAGATGGCATTAAAGAAATTGACTATGAGGCATTTTTATGTTCAAATTTGGAATTAGTATATATTCCAAGTAGCATAGAAACATTTGGAGATGAAGCATTCTTTAGCTTATGGCAAAATTTAAAATATATAATTTTCGATGAGAATTGTACTATAGAAGAAATTAATCATATATTTAGAGACTGCGCTTATACTAATAACCTAATGGTTGTTTTACCTAAGTCAATTAAGGCAATTAATCAAAATAGTATAAATTCCGCAAATTGTGATTCTATAATTTGTTATTATGGAACTGAAGCTGAATGGGATGAAGTTACAATTAATAATTCAATAGATTATATTGTATGTTATTATTCAGAAACAGAAAATACAGATGGAATACATTGGCATTTTGATGAAAATGGCCTACCAGTAATTTGGACTGCTGAATAAAAAAAATCGGAGAATTCAAACGAATTCTCCTTTTTATTATATGTTATTCAAATGATAAATACCCATCTTCTGTAACATTTAGATGAGTTGAATAAAACTCTTTTAATGCTTTAATTAATTCATCATAATCAAATGCACCAGCAGTTTCCATTGCTGAATGCATTGCAATTTGAGGTAATCCTATATCAACAGAATGGATTGATACATTAGATAATGATATTGCCCCAAGTGTTGAACCACCAGGTATATCACTTCTATTTGTATTTAATTGATATTTTGCGTTTGCTTTCTTGCATATTTCTTGGAAATATGCTAAAGACATTGCATCAGTTGTATATGAGCCTCTTGCTGCATTTTTAATAACTATTCCATCATTTATATATGATGCATTTGTTGGATCATATTTAGAAGGATAATTAGGATGGAATCCCTGGGCATTATCAGCAGATACAATAAATGATTCAGATAATGCAATAACATGTTCTTCTTCAGTTAATCCTAAAGCATTTGATATTCTTTTTAAAGTATCAGCTAGCATCATAGATGCTGCACCTTGTCTTGTTCTTGAACCAATCTCTTCATTATCAAATAATACTGCTATATTAATTGATGATTTAGGAGCATCAGTCATAGTTAAAGCACGTAATGCTGCATATGAGCATTCTAGATTATCAATTTGTGGGGCAAATATAAATTCATTATTAGCACCACCAAGCATACCTCTATCTAATAATGATAAATATAGGTCATGTGATACAATCGCATCTCTTTTAATATTTAACTTTTCTGCAACTAAATCCAATAGATCCTTATTATCAATATTATTGTCTGATAAGATTGGTAATAAGTCTACTTGTGGATTTAATTTAACACCTGTGTTTAATTCATGATAATAATGTATTGAACAATTGGGAATAATACACATTGGCTTATCGAATGATACAAGCATAGTTTTTAATGTATGTTCATTTGATTTAACAATAATTCTTCCTGCAATATTTAATGGTCTATCCATCCATGTATTTAATATAGGTCCACCATATACTTCAGTATTTAATTCATTATATCTTCCTTTAGCTAATGTATAATTAGGCTTAATCTTAAATGTAGGTGAATCAGTATGAGCTGCAACAATGTTGTAGCTTATTTTTTTATATTCATTTGGTAATGTAAAAGCTAGTAGTGATGAATTATTTCTAGTGAAATAATATTTACCATTTGGCTCTAAGTTCCATTTTTCTCCTTCTTGCAATTTTGTAAAACCAAAGCTATCTAAAATATCAGCAGCTTCTTTCACTGCGTGAAATGCAGTAGGTGCTTTCTCTAAAAAATCTAAAAATTCCATTTTAATCCTCCAATTCTAGTGAAGCTTCAAAGCATAATTCATCATTTACATATCCTAAATATAAATCCTTGTTATCTTCTTTAAAATATTTAACATGAATTATATCATTTAATCTAGCTTCTGATATATATGCTATTTCACATTTTTTGAAATCTTTCTTTCCGTTTTCTAACATCATGTTATAAACAATATCTAAATATCTTGCGTTATTTAAATGCATATTATGATCAAGATCAGTCATATGAACTTTATAGTCATATTCTTTAATGATATTATTTGGAATAAGTCCTAATTTTCTTTTACATTTAGTATCATAATTTGACTTATCATAATATTCACCATTGAATTTTACTTTTTCAGCTCTTTCTAATCTTCTTGTTTCACTATTTATGACACACCAATTAGAAATACCCTTTATTAATAAATTATCATTTATATCTCTAATTTCGTATTCACGTTCAAATTCAAGCTTTGATTGCATCTTTGGCCATGTGTTTACCTTTATCACATCACCAAATTTTGGCATTTTTCCAATTTTTTCAAATGTTACGTATAAGATTACCCAATACAATTTTAAATCAAGCATAGGCTTAAATCCTACGCCTAATTCAGTTGCATGAATACCTGCAATATCTTGAAAATAGTCTAAAACAGTTGCAGGTCTTATACAATCATTTAAATTTACATCTCTTTCTCTAACATTAAAATTAATAGTTCTATACATTATAGCCATAAAATAAACCTCATTCTTTATTTAATTTAATATTTATATAGATTTCACACATAGCATATATTACTGAAAAAAACATACAATAATAATTAAGTAATAAATATGCTGATAATACAAAAATAAAAGATTTTATAAAAGATATAGGGGCAATTATTATAAATTTATTATACAAATATTCTTCTTTTCTTTTGTTAATAAAATATCTAATATATAGCATTGTTAAAATTAAATAAGAAATTGATACTAATATAATCCAAATAATAAAAATAATATTATTATCATAATGATATCCATAATCAAATAGTGTTATTGGACTAAAAAATATAATACCTGCATATGCTATATATCTAATTAATGAAATTTGTTTATGGATTTTATGCTTAAATGTTCTTTTAGGCTTAAATATTACAACTAAAATTTCAAGTAATAGCATAAAAGATATTAAAAACAATCCAATTATATTTAGCTTTATCATAATTAACCTCGTTGTTAATTATATCATAATTAATAATATTATGAATAAATATTTAAATATCTAAAAAATTAAAAAAGATTAGGGGAACCTAATCTTTCATTAGCATAACCATTACTGCCTTTTGAGCATGTAATCTATTTTCTGCTTCTTCGAATATTTCATCAGCATGTGCTTCAAAAACATCAGCAGTTATTTCTTCGCCTCTATGTGCAGGTAAGCAATGTTGTACCATACAATCTTTATTAGCAACGGCTAATAATTCTTTATTAACTTGGTATACACCTTCAAATGCTTTTCTTCTTACAT
>CAMOUB010000034.1 GCA_946626345.1 uncultured Caryophanales bacterium
TGAAGGCTTTTCAGGTGGAGAAAAGAAGAGAAATGAAATTCTTCAAATGAAAATGCTAAAGCCTAAATTTGGTATTTTAGATGAAATTGATTCAGGATTAGATGTTGATGCCTTAAAGATTGTAGGTGAAAATGTTTATTCTATGGTTAATGATTCATTTGGTTGTTTATTAATAACTCATTATCAAAGATTATTAGATTATATTAAACCAAATTTCGTTCATGTTATGATAAACGGTAAGATTGTTATGACTGGTGGAAATGAATTAATCACTAAGATTGATAACGAAGGTTATGATTGGGTAAGAAAAGAGCTAGGTATTAAGATAAATGCCGAAGAAGTAGAAAAGACCCACGCTATTTTAGGCTCATGTGCTCATAACCCAAATACTAAAAAGTAATGGATAGAAAAATAATAGATATCACTGCATTGGGTCAGGCAGCTGATGGATTCTATAATATTTCAAATGAAGATATTTATGTAATTAAATCTGACTGTAAAATTAATGTTAAGCCTGGTATTAAAGCATATATAATTGATAATTCATGTAATTCAAAAATATATGTTAATGTATTAGCTGATGCATCAGTTGATTATACAATCATCAATTCTAAGTCAACAGAAAGAGTATTTGATTTAAATGGTGAATTATTAGTAAATGAAATATTATTAGAAGATTCAAATGAAAAATTTACTTGTAACATATTAAAAGAAAACGCAACAGTTAATAAGCAATTATTAGCTTTTGCTGATAATATGAAGCAAAATGTTGTAGAAAGAATTAATCATAATGTTATAAAGACATATTCTAATATTTCTAATATTGGTGTAAGCATGAATAAAGGAAATATTAATTTTGATATAACAGGATATATCAAAAAGGGTATGAATAAAACTAATTGTAGACAATTATCAAGAGGAGTTGTAATGGATAATGAATCAAAGATTACAGCAAAACCTATCTTATTAATTGATGAATATGATTGCTTCGCAAGTCATGGTGCTACTATTGGAAAAATGTCTGATGATGATTTATTCTACTTAATGTCTAGAGGTCTTACAAAAAATGAAGCATTCTTCTTAATATTAGGAGGAATTATTAAGCCATTTATTGATAAGCTTCCATTAGATAATCTAAAAGAAGAAATAATGAATAAAATAAATAACATGATTGAGAAGTGATATTAATGGATGTAAATAAATTAAGATTAGATTTCCCTGTTTTAAGGGATAATCCTAATTTAGCATATTTAGATAATGCCGCTATGGCATTAAAGCCTGATTGTGTAATAGATGCAATTGATAATTATTATAAAAAATATGGCTGTAATGTTCATAGAGGCGTATATAAATTATCATATGAAGCAACTGATATGTATGAAAAGGCAAGAGATATAATCGCTAAATTTATTAATGCAGATTTTGAAGAAGTTGTATTTACAAGAGGCTCATCTGCAAGCTTAAATTTAGTTGCATCATCTTATGGATTAAATAACATTAATCCAGGTGATGAAATAATTACATCAGAGCTTGAGCATCATTCAAGCCATATGCCTTGGTTTAATGTAGCAAAAATTAAGGGTGCAACAATTAAATATATTCCCCTAAATAGTGAAGGAAGAATTACAGTTGAGGCATTTAAGAGTGTATTAACAAGTAAAACAAAGGTTGTTGCGATTACATATGTATCTAATGTAATGGGCTATATTACACCAATTAGAGAAATAATTAAATTAGCTCACGAAGTAGGAGCCGTAGTATCACTTGATGGTGCACAAGCAGTACCACATATGTCAGTTGATGTTAAGGAATTAGATTGTGATTTCTTATCATTTTCAGGTCATAAGCTATGTGGTCCTACAGGAATTGGTGTTTTATATGGTAAGAAGAAATTATTAGATAAGATGGAACCAATTGAATTTGGTGGTGATATGGCTGATACAGTTAGAAAGGATTTTCAAACTTACAAGGCTACACCATATAAATTTGAAACTGGTACACCTATTATTGCGGGGGCTATTGGTCTTGCTGCTGCATGCGAATATATAAAATCTATTGGTTTAGATAATATTGCTAAATATGAAAATGAATTAAAAAATGAAGCACTAAAGGAATTAAAAAAGATTCCTGGTGTAAAAATATATAATGAAACTGCTGAAACTGGTATTATTTCATTTAATTTAGATGGAGTACATCCACATGATGCAGCATCAGTATTTGATAATAAAAATGTATGTATTAGAGCAGGGCATCACTGTGCACAGCTTATTACAACATGGTTAGGTACAATTGGTACTGTTAGAGCTTCTTTTTATTTCTATAATACAAAAGAAGATATTGATAAATTTATTGAAGGTGTAAAGGAAGCAAAGGATTTCTTTTTAAGCTTTTAATAACCTTGGAGGTTAATTATGGATTTAAGTACTTTATATAGAGCCGTTATTATGGATAATTATAAAAATCCTAAAAATAAAGGATTAACAAAATCTGATAAATATCATTTTGTTCATTTAAATAATCCATCTTGTGGCGATGATATGAATGTTGAAATCTTAATCGAGGATGGAATTGTTAAAGATATTCGCCATGATGGTCATGGTTGTTCAATTTGTTGTTCAAGTGCTTCAGTAATGAGTGAAACATTAAAGGGTAAAAAAATAGAAGATGCCTTAAAGCTTACATATGAATTCTATGAATTAGTAATGGGTAAAGCACCAGAAGATGAAGAAGAACTTGGTGAGGCTATTGCTTATATGGGCGTTAAGGATTTCCCTGCAAGAATTAAATGTGCAACATTATCATGGAAGGCTTTAGAAAAGGCAATAAGTGAGGTGAATGGTAGTGGCAAATAATAAAAAAGAGGTAGAAAAAATCGTTGGTGATTATAAATACGGATTTACTACTGATGCTAAAACTATTATTTCATCTGGTAAAGGTTTAAATAGAGATGTTGTAGAATTTATATCTAAGGCTAAAGGTGAACCTGATTGGATGAGAGAATTTAGATTAAAATCTTATGATTCTTTTATGGAATTAAAAAATCCAACTTGGGGTCCTGACCTTTCAAATATAGATTTCCAAGAATATACATATTATATTAAATCAACTAAAGGTGTTGAACAAAGCTGGGATGACGTACCTGAAGAAATTAGAGATACATTTAATAAATTAGGTATTCCTGAAGCAGAAGCTAAATATTTAGCTGGTACATCAACACAATTTGAATCTGAAGTAGTTTACCACAATAATTTAAAGGAATTAGAGGATTTAGGAGTAATTTTTTGTGACACAGACACAGCCGTAAGATTATATCCTGAATTAGTTAAAAAATATATTGGTACACTTGTTCCACCATCTGATAATAAATATGCAGCCCTAAATAGTGCTGTATGGAGTGGAGGATCATTTATATATGTTCCTAAGGGTGTTAAATTAACTAAGCCTGTTCAATCATATTTTAGAATTAATAGTGAAAGAATGGGACAATTTGAAAGAACATTAATCATAGTAGATGATGATGCTGATATCCATTATGTAGAAGGATGTACAGCACCACAATATTCAAAGGATTCTTTGCATGCTGCAGTAGTAGAAATATTTGTTGGAAAGCATGCACATTGTAGATATTCAACAGTCCAAAACTGGTCTAATAATATCGTTAATTTAGTTACTAAGCGTACATTAGTAGATGATTATGGACATATGGAGTGGATTGATGGTAATGTTGGTTCAGGCTTAAATATGAAATACCCTGCATGTATCCTAAAGGGTAAGGGTGCAAAGGGTACAACTATATCTATTGCCTTTGCAGGAGAAGGACAATTACAAGATACTGGTGCTAAGATGATTCACTTAGGTGAAAATTCTACATCTACAATTATTTCAAAGAGTATTTGTAGAGGTGGAGGTAAGGTCAATTACCGTGGTAAAGTATCATGTAATTCTACAGCCGTAGGTGCAAGAAGCCATGTTGAATGTGATACATTAATATTAGATGACATTTCAACATCAGATACTATTCCTGAAAATACAGGAGCTAATGGAGATATGTATATCGAGCATGAGGCTACTGTATCAAAGGTTAATGAAGATCAATTATTTTATTTAATGTCTAGAGGCTTAACTGAAGCAGAAGCTACTGAAATGATCGTTATGGGATTTATTGAGCCATTCTCAAGAGAATTACCAATGGAATATGCAGTAGAATTAAATAGACTAATCAAACTTGAAATGACAGATTCAATAGGTTAAAATAAAGACAGGTTAAATCCTGTCTTTTTTGAGGTGAAATATGCAAAATTTATCTGATAATAATTCAAAAATAAAAGAACTATCAAAGCTTAATATGTCTAAATTTAGAAAAGAATTAAAGATGTTTATAGTTGAAGGTAAGCATTTAGTAGATGAGGCAAGAAAGTCAAATATCTTAATTGATGCTTATTCAATAGAAGAAAAGGATGGCTATATAAAGATAAGTGAATCAGCAATGAAAAAAATATGCCATACAGATACAGTCGTATCTGAAATAGGTGTATGTAAGCTAATAGAGAAAAATGAATTATCAGATAAATTATTAATATTAGATGCTATACAAGACCCAGGAAATCTAGGTTCATTAATGAGAAGTGCTAAAGCCTTTGGCTTTAACACAATAATATTAGGTAATGGTACTTGTGATATTTATAATGATAAAGTAATAAGATCAAGCCAGGGTGCAATATTTAAATTGAATTTTATTAATGCTAATTTAAAAGAATTTATTCCTACATTAAAGGATTATTTAGTATATGGAACAAATGTTAGAAAAGGAATAAGTGTAAGTGATTGTAAAAAGAATAAAAAGCTTGCCTTAGTACTTGGAAATGAAGGTAATGGAATAAGTGATAGTGTTGATAGTGTTATAGAAAATAATATTTATATACCACTAGATAATACTGAAAGCTTAAATGTAACTGTAGCTGGTTCTATATTAATGTATGAATTGAGAGATAATAAATAAAAAGAAGAAAAATAAAAAAGAGGGCGACTATTTATTGTCGTCCTCTTCATCATTTCCATCCTCAATTTCATCATCTTCAACTGTATATAAAGGTAATGCCTTAACAGGTAATTCATCTACCTTATACATTTTAGATGTATATAATATACCATCTAGGTGGTCATATTCATGTTGGAATACTATTGCAGGATATCCATATAATTCCATTGTTACATTCTTACATTTTTCTGTAGCGTAATCAAATAATATAGCTTTAGCCTTAATTCCATAATATCTTGGTGTTACAAGTCCTTCAGTATTTCTTGTAACAGATAAGCATCCTTCACCATCAGGAAGGTATGTCATTTCTTCAGTGTGACCAATAATTTGTGGATTAATTAATGCATACATATATTTTTTTCTTTTTTCATCTAAGAAATCAGTTGCGTTCATAGCAAACATTCTTTTATTAACTCCAACCTGAGGTGCTGCAATACCAACCCCTGGTCTAATACCATATTTTTTAGTTAATTCATCATTTTCAGATACTATCATATATTCATATAATGATTTAATACATGTAAGTTCATCTTCAGATAATGGAAGTCTAACCTTTTCACATTTCTCATTTAAAGAAGGAGCGCCTTCTTTAATTATATTACAATCTAAATACATATTTATCACCACGCATATTATATCAAAAAAATAATGCCATTGCAAAAAAATAATATTATTTGTATAATCTATTTTGGTGATAGCATGGACTTATCTTTAGATTACTTTAATGAGCTTAAAAATTTGCCTGAATTTAAAAGATTAATTGAGCTTAAGCAAATAATAGATACTAAATATAAAAATGAAATTATAGCCTTTAAAACAAAGGAATCACTATATTTAGAATCACTTAAGAATGATTATTATCCCGATAAGGATAAAATCAAAAAAGATTTTATTTTAGCTAAATCTAATTTATATAAAAAAGAAGAAGTGAAAGAATATTTTGATATACAAAATAAATTAGATAAATTATTAAAAAATGATTTTATAGATATAAGAAAATCTATATCTATAGAATTATCAAAAAAATATAATTGTAATTAATTTATATGTGTCAAGAAAAAATACTTGACACTCAATTTTTATATGATATAATAGGTATCGTATTAATAACTAGCAAAGGAGTGTATTAAATATGGTTAAAATTAGATTACAAAGAGTTGGTGCTCATAAGGCTCCAAAATATCGTATTGTTGCTGCTGATTCAAGAAGCCCAAGAGATGGTAAATTCTTAGAAGTTTTAGGTACATATGTTCCTACAACTGAACCTGCAACAGTTACATTAGATGCAGAAAAGATTCAAGCATGGCTTGCTAAGGGTGCACAACCTACAATCACTGTAAAGAATATTCTAATCGCAAACAAGATTATTACAAAGTAAGAGGTGTGCTACTATGATCAATTTTGAAGAGTTAATTAAAAGCTTAATTCTTCCTTTAGTAGCTTATCCTAATGATGTAGAAATTCAAAAGTTAGGTGATAACGAAGATAATCTTGATTTCAAGGTTCTTGTTAATCCTGATGATTTAGGAAGAGTTATTGGTAAAGGCGGTTCAACTGCTAAAGCAATTAGAACTGTACTTTATGCTGGTGCTTCTAAAGAAGGAAAAAGAATCCATTTGGATATTGAAGGCAAGTAGTATATTTAGGATTATGACAAAATTGTCATAATCCTTTTATTTTTATTTATATCTATGATATAATTTTTATGTATAACGAGGGTAATTTATGAAATATTTTAAATGTGGTAAGATTTTAAAAATGCATGGAATTAAAGGTGATATGAAAGTATCTCCTATGACTGATTTTGATCGTTTTTTTAATGGAAATAAATTATATGTATTACATAATGGTGAATATATAGAGGTTACATTAGAAAATGTAAGAGAATTTAAGGATGGATATCTTTTACAATTTAAGGGACTTGAAGATATTAACCTAGTTGAAAAATTCCATAGTGATTTTTTATGTGTATCAGAATTAGATAGAGATATATTACCTGAGGGTGAATATTATTTTGATGAATTAATTGGTAAGGATATATATAATCAAAACGGTGAATTAAAGGGTAATTGTATAGATATAGAAGAATTACCTAGTGCTAATTATTTAGTATGTAAAAATAGTGATGGTAAAAAGAATTTAATTCCTTTTATAATGAATGAATTTATAAAGGAAGTAAAAGAAGATAGAATAATAATCAATGAAATAGAGGGATTGTTTTGAAAATAAAAATATTAACATTATTCCCAGATATGTTTAATGAATTTAAAAATGAATCAATTATTAAAAGAGCAATCGAAAAGGGCGTATGTGAAATCGAATGTATAGATATAAGAGAATATTCTTTAGATAAGCATAAGCATGTAGATGATACACCATGTGGTGGTGGGGCAGGTATGGTACTTGCTGTAGATGTTGTTGCAAGATGTATTAGAGCAAATACTTCAGATTCATCTCATATAATAATGATGACACCACAGGGTGAAAAATATAATCAAAAGAAGGCTGAAGAATTAAAGAATTATGATGAAATTGTAATTCTTTGTGGCCATTATGAGGGCTTTGATGAAAGAATCAGAACATTTGTTGATGAAGAAATATCTATTGGAGATTTCGTATTAACAGGTGGAGAGATTCCTGCGATGGCAATTAGTGATTCTATTATTAGATTATTAGATAATGCAATTAAAGAAGAATCACATGAGGATGATTCTTTTTCAACAGGATTATTAGAATATCCTCAATATACAAGACCTATTGATTTTGAGGGAATGAAAGTACCTGATGTATTATTATCAGGTAATCATAAAAATATAAATACATTTAGAAAAAAGGAAGCTTTAAGAAGAACATATCTAAAGCGTCCTGATTTATTAGATAATTATAATTTTACAAAAGAAGAAAAGAAATTATTTGAAGAAATTTTAGAGGAGGAGAAAAAATAATGAAAGAATCTGGTATTTTATTACATATATCAAGCCTTCCTGGAAAATATGGCTGTGGCACTATGGGTAAATGTGCATATGATTTCGTTGATTTTTTAGCTAAATCTAAGGTTACATTATGGCAAATATTACCTGTAGGTCCTACATCATATGGAGATAGTCCTTATTCAGCATTAAGTGCTTTTGCGTTTAATCCATATTTTATTGATCCTGATATGCTATATCAAGATGGATTAATCGAAAAATCAGACCTACCTCCTTTAAGAAATACATATAGATGTGAATATGAAAATATTCATAGTTATATTTTTATAATGCTTCATAAAGCATTCTTAAATAGAGAAAAATATACTATAGAGCTAGAAGAATTCATAAAGAATGAGGATTATTGGTTAGATGATTATGCTATGTATATGGTATTAAAGGATGAACAAGAAGGTAAGCCTTGGTACGAATGGTATAATGATTTTAAATATAGAAATCCATCTTCTTTAGAATGGCTAAAAAGAGAATATAGCGAAAAGATTTTAGAATATAAATTTATTCAATTTATCGCATTTAAGCAATGGATGAATTTAAAAAAATACGCAAATAAAAAGCATGTAAAAATAATTGGTGATATGCCTATATATTGTGCATATGATTCAGCTGATGTTTGGATGCAACCAATTCAATTTGAATTAGCTGATAACCTAGAACCTAAAAATGTTGCAGGCTGCCCACCTGATTATTTTAATTCAGATGGACAATTATGGGGTAACCCCTTATATAACTGGGATTATATGAAGCGTGATAAATATTCTTGGTGGATTAAAAGAGTTAAGCACTCATTTAAATTATTTGATGTATTAAGAATAGATCACTTTAGAGGCTTTGCCGGATATTATTCAATCCCTTATGGTTCACCTAACGCAAGATGTGGCAAATGGCGTAAGGGTCCTGGTTATGCATTATTTAAAGCAATTAATAAAGAATGCCCTAACGCGAATATTATTGCTGAGAATCTAGGCTTTTTAACACCAGATGTTAATAAGTTATTAAAAGATTGTAATTACCCTGGTATGAATATATTCCAATTTGAACTAGGGGATTTAAAACATGTACCACTTAAAAAGGGATATAAAGAAAATAATGTATTTTATACAGGTACTCATGATAATCAAACAATTATGTCTTTTTATTATGAATTAAAGCCTGAGGCTAAAAAAGTGGTTGATAAGCTTTGTGATATTAAATTCAAGGATAGACCTAATTTAAAGATAATAGAATTTGCGATGAAACAAAATTCTAAATATGTAATTATACCTTTACAGGATTATTTAGGTTTAACTGATTTTGATGGAAGAATGAATATTCCATCAACTCCTACAGGAAACTGGAGATATATGGCAAAGCCTGATGATTTCTCTAAAGAATTATCAGATTATATTAAAGAAATTAAAAGGAGCTAGAAATGTATAATTATCTTATTTCCTCTGATGATACAGAGGCATTAAATAATAAAATTGAAGAAATATATAAAAGCTTTAATCTAGAATTTGATGTCACAAGATATGATCTAGAGGAAGATAATATATATAATATCATTGATGAATTAAGTACTATTTCATTATTTGATAACCCTAAATTTGTCATTGCTAAAGCATTAAACAAATTAGCTTTAGCATCTGAAAGACAAATTAATGAATTATTAATGGTAATGAATAATAAGGATTCAAATAATGTATTAGTCCTAACATGTCTAGATAAAATAGATTTCAAAAATGATAATTTAGCTAAAGTTAGAAAATATAGTGTATATTTTGATGTTAGAATCAAAAATATACCACTTGATACATACGCTCATGATTATTTATTAAAAAATGGCTATACTATAGATAGCCAAGCCCTATCTGAGCTTGTTAAATATTCAGTTAACCTAGCTACATTAAGGAATAATTTAGATATCTTAATTTGCTTTAAGGATGAAAATAAAAAAATAGAAGAAAAAGATGTATCTAAAATGATAAAACAGCCTCTTGAGGATAATATATTTCAGCTAATAGATATGGTATTAGCTAAAAATAAAAAGGCTGTCTTTAAAATGTATAATGATTTTAGAATAGAAAATATACCACCTTCATATATTATATCTATGTTAATAAATAAATTCCAAGAGATGTATGATGTATACCACCTAGCAAGAAGTGGTGCAGATCAGCAATCTATTATGGATTTATATAATGTATCTAGTGGTAAGGCATATTATATGCTAAAGAATTCAAAGGCTGCATCATTAGATGAAATAAAGAATAATCTAAATGAATTAATGGATTTAGATTATAAGATTAAATCTGGTAAGGTTGATCAATATTTAGGATTAGAATTATATTTATTAAGATAAAAACAAAAAAACACCTTTTTAGGTGCTTTTTGTTAAAAATCTATAATAATTACTTTAATGTATTTACAGCATTAGCTAATTCAGCTTTATGTCTTGCAACATAATTCTTGTGAACGATGTGCTTAGCTTCAGCTTTATCTAACTTCTTATAAGCTAAATTTAAAGCAGTAGTAGCCTTCTCTACGTCCTTAGCTTCAACAGCAGCATATACAGCCTTCATTGCAGACTTTAATGATGATTTAAATGATTGGTTAGCTAATCTAGCCTTTTCATTTGTACGGATACGCTTAATTTGTTGTTTAATATTTGCCATGATTTCACCTCCGCTATCGCATGCAACAACAATTATAACAAATAAAGTATCTAAGTGCAAGTAAAAAATTTATTTAAAAACAAAAAAAGTTTAATATAAATATTAAAGGGAGGGATTATTTTGGATTTATATGTAGATGATTTTATAAGTGATATTAATAATGCCACAAATGATATTAATAAAGCTATTAAATATTTATCTTCTAAAGGAGGAGGAAGATTAATATTTTCTAGTAATAAAATATATAGAAGTGGCATGATTTTTTTGTTATCTAATATTGAATTATATTTAGAAAAGGATTCTATATTAAAGGCATCAGATAATCTATTAGATTTTAATTATTTAGATTCTAGTATGCCAAAGGAATTAGATATACCTACATATAAGGATTGTAGCTATAATGGTCATCCTACGATGTTTTTTATTTATTCATATAATGAAGCAAATATAAAAATATCTGGTGATGGAATAATTGATGGAAATGAAGAAATCTTTTATGGAAAAGAAAATGATCATCATATTGATGGTAAATTCTATCCTAGAGTTCCTTTAATATATTTTGAAGCATGTAATAATTTTGAAATTAAAAATATTAATATTAGAAGAAGTGGATTTTGGACTATTCATTTAATAGGCTGTAATAATGGATTAATTGATTCAATTGATATTAGAAATAATAGAAAATTTGCATGTACTGATGGAATAGATCCTGATCATTCTAAAAATATTATTATAAGAAATTCATATATTGAATCAGCAGATGATTGTGTTGTTTTTAAATCCACATTAGATAATATGAAATATGGAGATACAAAAAATATAGAGGTATATAACTGCAAATTTAAGTCAACTAGTGCGGCAGTAAAATTTGGCAGTGAATCATGTGGTATGATTCATGATATTAATATACATGATATTTTAGTATTAGATACTAATAGAGGTATCTCTTTTCAGCTAAGAGATACAGGAAGTATATATAATATTAATATATCAAATATGAATATAGAAACTAAAAGATTTCATCCACTAGAGTGGTGGGGAAAGGGTGAACCTATATTTATATCTAATATAAGAAGAAATAAAGATATTAAAACAGGTGAAATTTATGATATAAATATTTCTAATATTAATATTGTATCTGAAAATGGAATATTTATATATGGAGAGAACAATATTAGAGATATTAATTTTAATAATATTAATTTAGAATTAAAATCATTTACAAATTTTGAAAAAGGTAATCATGATTTAAGACCTTGTTATTTAGATAATTATTTAATTGAAAGAAAGACAGAATGCTTATCTATTAGTGGGGCATCTAATATAAAATTTATGGGTTTAAATATGACTATTAATGATAATTTTAAAGATTATTATGAATCTAAGATTTATTTAGAAAATACAAGTCATATATTAATTGATTAACTAGATTTAATTATGATATAATTAATTTGTTGAAAAAAGGATAGTGATTTATATGACATTGCCAAATAAACTAACAATGCTAAGAATTTTACTTATACCAGTAATGATTGTATTATGGTATATCCCTCAATTAGATAAGGTTATTTTAAGTATTAATCCAGAAGGATTCTTTTATGGATTAACACTTAAAATGTTATTAATGTTTATTATATTTGTAGTAGCATCTATTACTGACTTTTTAGATGGACATATAGCAAGAAGTAGAAATTTAATTACTTCATTTGGTAAATTTGCAGATCCTCTTGCAGATAAAATGCTAGTATTTTCAGCTATGGTATTTATTATGCTAGATACAAACTATGGTTCTTGGTATAGCCATATTATGCCAGCTTGGGCATTTATTATAATGATAGTAAGAGAATTTATGGTATCAGGTATAAGAATGGTTGTAGCACAAAAAGGTGTTGTTATACCTGCCGCAAAGCTTGGTAAGTGGAAGACATTTATTACAATGGTTGCGATAATAGTATTATTTTTCTGTCACCTACATATAGTTATAGCTATTATAGGTATGGTATTAATGTATATCGCATGTATTTTAACTGTAATTTCAGGTATTGAGTATTTTATCAACTCAAAATCAGTAATTTTAGAATCAATTTAGAAATAATTTTAAAATTATAAAAATTTTTTTAAAAACTTTATGTCTTTCATGTCTATTATTATATAGGAGGTAATAAAAAATGGCTGATATTGATAGAAAAGCTGCCCTAGAAGCAGCTATGAAGCAAATTGAAAAAGAATTCGGTAAGGGTTCGGTTATGCGCCTTGGTGAAAAATCAGATCTAAAGGTTGAAGTAATCCCTACAGGTTCTATTTCATTAGATAAGGCCTTAGGGGTTGGTGGTTATCCTAAGGGAAGAATTATCGAGATTTATGGACCAGAGTCATCTGGTAAAACTACATTTGCATTACAAGCAATCGCAAATGCACAAAAAGATGGTGGGTATGCTGCGTTTATTGATGCAGAGCATGCCTTAGATCCTGTTTATGCAAAGAATTTAGGTGTAGATACAGAAAACTTAATTTTATCTCAGCCTGATTCAGGTGAGCAAGCACTTGAAATTGCTGAGGCATTAATTAAATCAGGAAGTGTAGATATTATTGTTATTGACTCAGTTGCAGCATTAGTACCTGAAGCTGAATTAAATGGCGAAATGGGAGATAATCATGTAGGTTTACATGCAAGATTAATGAGTCAAGCAATGAGAAAAATGTCAGGTTTAATTTCTAAAACTAATTGTGTTGCAATATTCATTAACCAAATAAGAGAAAAGGTTGGTGTAATGTTTG